>JBATNB010000390.1:0-1642 GCA_049290135.1 Rhizobiaceae bacterium | reverse complement strand
CCGATCACTGCCGGAAGATCGGCGCATCGCCGAGATGGGTCAGCCGGCGACCGATGACAGCGAAGGCGCCAAGGTCGCGAAATGGCGTCTTGATGGCGAGATCGGGCAGTCTGCGGCAACGATCGCTGATACGATGCTCGAAGATCAGCCCTCTCTGAGGGACGAGCGCCCGCACCCGCGCGACATCGACGACTTCCGGCGGTGCGTCCTGCTGCTGGAGCGGGTCCCTTCTTTCCGTGAAAAGCTGTCGCGCATGCGGATCTCGCCCGCCTGGGATGCGCTCGTCGACGCCTGGGACGACATTGAGGCGGCGCTGCGGGCGGACACGTCCGATCTGAGCATCGTTTTCCGCCCCAAGGCGCTCCGGACCGCGGGGGAGCGGGCGGCGCCAAAGGTATTCATGGCGGCGCTGGCGAAAGCTGGCGATTAGGGGCTCGCTTCGCCTGCAACCACCTTGCACGCTTGAAGCATCACCGCTGTTTCAGCCTGGCGGATGGCTTCATCGCCGAAGCGCTGAAAGTGCGTTCCAGATGCAAGCACTCGGAGCTTGGCATCATCAGGAAGTCTACCGCTGGAGCGCCAGGTGAGCACCTCATGACAAAGCTCGGCGAGATCGTTCTCTGCCGAGATCTGGTCGTTTAAGTCACGCATCATTGGTCTGACTAGTCCGAGATGTATGTGACCTGGCCGCAGGCCGTGTAGATGCCCTTGTCGGGGTTGTAGATGTGGGTGCTGATGTTCGAGCAGGCCGGGAAACTCGCAAGCTGCACCTTGTTGCGGAAGATCTTCACCGGGCAGGTGTTGACCCCGCATGCGACCGGCGACCCGATCGTCGTCACGGTCATGTAGTCTCCGCCGTCGAGCGGGACCTGGATGCCGTAGAATTCCAGCCGAAGCTCGCCCGCGGGGTCGCCCTGGCGGATTTGCTGGAGTTCCGTCGTCCACATCGCCTGGATGTCGGCATTCGCCTGCAGACGGACGAAATCCATCTTGTAGTCGATGGCCGCGGCCGGCGAGGCGATCGCCAGAAGGATGGCGGCGGAAAGGGCATTGCGGATTGCGCGCATTTCACGTTCTCCTGAACTTGCCCCATCCTAGCAGGAAACCGGTGAAAATGGCGATGGCATTTTCCGGTTTTCCCTTGTCAGGGTGAATTTATCATGATTTCGTTTTTATATGGTTTCGCGCTCACCACTCCTCGCCCTGATGTCGTTGGCCCTGCTCGCCGGGTGTCAGACCTCGGCGCTGGAATCGGTAGCCAATCCCGACAATCTGAAGGTCACGATCGGCAACGACAAGCCTGCTCCCAAAGGCGACGGGCTCGACATTGACGACGACGTCAGGGAGATCCTTGTGGCAGGCGGGCTCGCAGTCCCGGGCGTGACGGAACCGGATCGCTCAGCCAAGCCGCAGGCCGACGCGCCGACCATGATCGCCATCAATGTCGGCGACCGGCAGAAGGGAACGACCAGAGCCATCGTCAGCGAGACGGCCGTGGCATTCGCGGATCCCCGCGCCGCCGGCCGGATGCTTGGCACGTCCTCGCCGATCGCGGAGATCCCGGTCTCACCCGGCCAGAAGGTCCGGGTCGCCAATCAGGAGTACAAGGTGGCGTTCGACGCCTCGGCGGCAGAACTGTCGC
>JBATNB010000389.1:0-5120 GCA_049290135.1 Rhizobiaceae bacterium | reverse complement strand
AAGCTTGTGAGCGGCGCCGTCGCCATCACGCCCTCGCCGCGACGAGCAGCGCCGCGCCAATGGCGCAAACCGCCAGGCTGCGCCAGTCGCCCGCGAGGAAGACGACCGGATCGTCATTCATCTCGCGCCGCCGCGCCAGCACCCAGATGCGCAGGGTCAGATAGAGGATGATCGGTCCGAGCGGCCACACCATCCAGGGATGGCGGTACATCTCGATGACCTCGTTGGAATTGATGTAGAGCGCCAGCACCAGGGCCGAGGCGAACGCCGCCGACACGCCGGCCTGGCTGACGATCTCGCGATCCTCCGGCCGGTAACCGCGTCCGGCGAGCTTCGCGCCGTTGGGCGTCTCCGTCACGTCGAGTTCGACATACCGTTTCACCAGCGACAGCGATAGGAAGAAGAAGATGGCGAAGGCCAGCAGCCAGAACGACACGGCGATCCCGGTCGCCGCCGCGCCGGCCAGCACACGCAGCGTGTAGAGGCTGGCAAGCGTCAGCACGTCGACCAGCAGCATTCGCTTCAGGCTGAGCGAATAGGCCGTGGTCATGACCAGGTAGAGCGCCAGCGTCACGCCGAAGAGCAAGGGCAGGAAGCTGGCGAGCAGGACCGAAACGGTCAGCAGCGCCGCGGCGACCAGCATCGCCGTCGGAATCGAGATTGCCCCGGACGCCAGCGGCCGGTTGCGCTTGGTGCGGTGGCGCCGGTCGAGCGACAGGTCGAACAGGTCGTTGACGATGTAGATGGCCGAAGCCGCCGCGCTGAACGACAGGAAGGCCAGCACCACCGTCCACAGCGTGTCGGCGCGGAAATATTCGTGATTGAGCACCACCGGCACGCCGATGAGCACGTTCTTCAGCCACTGGTGCACGCGCAGCATCTTGAGGATGACGCGCGGGCCGGCGCCGGCGCCTTCGATCGTTTCGGCGCCATGGTTCAGCGCATATTTGCGCGCGGCGCGGTCCGGGCTGACGACCAGCGGCTTGCGCGCGGCGTCGAACACGACAAGGTCGGCGTGGCTGTTGCCGGCATAGTCGAAGCCGCCGTCGCCGAACTGCTCGACCAGCGCGGTCTTCTTGGCCTCGCCGGTCAAGTTGCGATAGTCGTCGGTGGCGAACACCTGGTCGAACAGGCCGAGATGCGCGGCAACGGCTTCGGCGAACGGTCGCGGCGAGCCGGTCGCCAGCACGAGGCGGCGGCCGTTCTTGCGCTCCTCGCGCAGCCGCTCGATCACCGCCGCCCTGTAGGGCAGGCTGGCCGCGTCGATGGTGACGCGCTGGCCGATCTCGCGTTTCAGCCGCGCCTTGCCGCGCAGGAACCACAGCGGCAGGAAAAGGATCAGCAGCGGATTGCCACGGATAAGCGCGAAAATCCCTTCCCACAGCAGGTCGCCGGCAATCAGCGTGCCGTCGAGATCCACTGCGAGCGGGACTGTCCTGTTTTCCGTGCGTGCATCCATGCCGCGACGAACCCCGTGCCGTTTTGCCTATGACGGGCGGAGTTTAGAGCCGAAGCGGTAGAGAATCGTTTCCGGGCGGGCCGCGCCGGCGGGCTTTCGCCGTCGACGGTGAAGCAAATGTTAAGGCAACAATGAAAAGGCCGGGCATTGAGCCCGGCCTTGCCGTTCGCTGGATCGCGGGATCAGCGGATCCGGGCCTTGCCGCCGGAGATCTCGACCGTCTCGGACCCGGTCAGCGCCTCGCGGTCGCCATTGGGCAGCGTCACGAAGCAGCCGGTCGGGCAGAAATCGAGCGTCTCGCCGCCCGACACCGTCAGTTCCGACTTGTTGGAGCCTTCGGTGACGACGAGAGTGCGCGGTTCGGCGTCCTTGTTGATCACCGTGGCCGCCTGCGCAACGCCGCCGAACGCCAGGGTGCCGGCAAGGGCGATCAGGAATTTCTTCATCGGTTTCCGGTGTTTCCACCGCCTCTTGTGAATGGCGGACCGCAAGTTCCGGCCCGTTTTCGCGTCCCTATATAGGATTGCCAACCTGAACGCCAACTGAACGGCGGAAGCGGTCAGGAATCCGGATCGCGCCGCTTGCGGCTGGCGCGCGGGCGCGGCTGGTCCGGTGTCGCGGCGGTCTTGGTGCTTGCCCGGCGGGTCCGGGCGGGCGGGGTTGCCGCCGGCTTGATGTGCACGTCGGTCTGCGGGAACGGGATTTCGATGCCCTCGCGCCGGAATGCGTCGAGAATGTTGAAGCGGATGGCGTTGATCGCGGCGATCTGGTCGAGGATGTCGACCAGGTGCGCCCTCAGCTCGAAATCGAGCGACGAGGCGCCGAAGCCGAGGAAATACACCGCCGGTTCCGGCGAACGCGCCACGCGCGGCTCGGCCCGCGCCACGTCGAGCAGGATTTCCTGCACCCGCCGCGCATCCGACCCGTAGGCGACTCCGACCGGGATCTCGACCCGCCCGAGCTTGTTGCGATGCGTCCAGTTGCCGACCGCCTGGTTGATGAGGTCGGAATTCGGCAGGATGATCGCCTGCTTCTGGAAGGTCTCGATCTCGGTGGCGCGCACCGAAATGCGCTTGACCGTCCCCTGGTAGCCGCCCGCGACGATCCAGTCGCCGACCTTGAACGGCCGCTCGGCAAGCAGGATCAGGCCGGAGACGAAGTTCGACACGATGTTCTGCAGCCCGAAGCCGATGCCGAGCGACAGCGCGCCGGCCACCAGCGCCAGGTTCGACAGGTCGATGCCCGCCGCCGAGATGCCGACCAGCGCCGACAGCGCCACCCCGGCATAGCCCACCGCCACGCGGATGGAATTGCGCACGCCGGCGTCGACCTTGCCGCGCGCCAGTACCTGCCCGTCGAGCCAGCGCTGGAACCAGCGCGTCAGCATGTAGGCAAGCACGAACACCAGGAGCCCGGTGAGAAGGCCGATGAGCGAGATCGTCACCGACCCGACCTGCACCCCCGTCAGCGCCTTCCAGGCGAAGGCGCGGATGTCGCCCCACTGGAAGCCCCATTGCAGCAGGATCAGCGGAACGCCCGCCAGCACCATGAACAGGTTGAGGCCGATGCCGGAGACCAGGCCAAGCTGGTCGAGCGTGGTGTCTTCAAGCCCGAAGCGCGCCTGTGCCCGCCGTCCTGGCAGCGTATGGGCGAACGCCCCCTCCTCCGAGATCGCGCTTGCCGTCAGGAAGCCGATCGTCATCGTCGCCACCACGGCGCCCGTCACCACGATCTGGCGTGCCATGAACCGGGCGAAGCCGACATAGCCGAGCAGCGCGGCAAACAGCGTGACCAGCCCGACCACCAGCAGCAGCGCCCGCGCCCATCCCGGCCACGATCGCGGTTTGCCGGCCTCGTCGCGGAACGGCTTCAGCCAGGAAATCAGGAGCACCGTCGAGCCGATCAGCAGCGTCAGCACGAAGCTCTTGGCGATGGTGAGCGTCAGCGGCGAGCCGAGCACCGTGTTGACGCGCGACAGGATGAAGTCGAACCCGGCCGCCACCGCCGTCAGCATCACCAGCCAGTAGAGGATGCGTGCCGACCGGTCATCGACGGGAAGCAGGCGCCACGCCGGCAGCCGCACCGACAGCGCCGAACTGGCCAGACGCTCCACGAACACCATCGTCGCGATCACGTTGAAGACCGTGACCATGATCTCGGAAATGTCCTCGCGCAGCACCGCGAAATAATCGAAGAAGAAATAGCTGGCGCCGAGGAATGTCGCCACGGCCGCCGCCGGCAGCAGCGTCGAGGCGAACGCCACCGAGATGCGCGACAGGTAGGTCGGATTGATGTTGGCCGGATCGGGATGAATGGCGCTGCCGACCACGCGCCGCCCGCCGACGAGCAGGATCACCGCCGCCGACAGCGCGAAGAACGCCGCCAAAAGCACCGAGCGCAGCTTGAAATTGATGACGAAGCGCAGCCACGAGCTGAAGATCCGGTAGAGTTCGCCGACTTCCGCCCGGAACTCCTGCACGCCTTCGCCCAGGACGGCGAAATTGATGTCGTAGCGCTTCGAAAGCAGGTTGGAGAACAGCTCGCGCCGGAGCTCGGCCACCAGTTCCAGAAGCCGCCCCGCCTTCTGCACCGCATCCTCGGCGCGGCCGAGCAGCGCGTTGATCTCCGCCTTTGCCTGTTTCAGCGCCGTGCGCTCGGACGCCACGGATTCCGCCTCGGCCGGCTCGCCTTCCTTCGGCGGATCGCCGAGTTGTTCGAGGCGCCCGTTGATTTCCGAAAGCCGCGGCCGGAAGGCGACGGAGGCCGCGAGCAGATCCTTGCCCACCTGTTCGAGCTGGTTGCGCAAGTCCACCAGCGCGACATCGTCCTCGCGCTTCTGTTCGATCCTGCGTTCCAGCGCATCGACGTCGCTGATGAGTTTCTCGATGATCGGGGTCTGCTGCTCGACGATCGGATCGGCGGCGCGCGCCAGCGTCCCGCCAAACGCGGCGAGCAGGGTAAGGGCGGCGAGAAGGCGGACGAATCGGGTCAACGCGGCATTCCGTGGAGTTCCGGTCGTCGATTGATACGGGCGGGCGGGCGAAGGGGCAAGTAAGCGCCGGCTCCACGGATCGCTACTCTCCCGTCGCCTGCCCAAAACCGCGCGGCGCATTCCTTGCCTTGCCCGTGCCGGTCGTCCGATAGTGTCGCCCGACAGCGAGGGATTCGTCTTCATGCGGGAATATTCGGCGTTCAGCCTGTTGAAGAACGCGCTCACCGGCAACACCGGCTGGAAGGAGGCCTGGCGCAAGCCCGAGCCGAAGCCGGCCTATGACGTCATCATCGTCGGCGGCGGCGGCCACGGCCTGGCAACCGCCTACTACCTGGCGAAGGAACACGGCATCCGCAATGTCGCCGTGGTGGAGAAGGGCTGGATCGGCTCCGGCAATATCGGCCGCAACACCACCATGATCCGCTCGAACTATCTCCACCCGCAGAACCAGCATTTCTACGAGCATTCGCTGAAGCTGTGGGAGAACCTGTCGCAGGAACTCAACTTCAACGTCATGTTCTCGCAGCGCGGCGTCATGAACCTCGCCGTCTCCCCGGCGCAGCTCGACGATTTCGCCCGGCGCGGCAACGCCATGCGGCTGGCCGGCATCGATGCGCAGTTGCTGTCCCGCGAACAGGTGGCCAGGGTGCTGCCGGGCATGGATGTGGC
>JBATNB010000388.1:0-6529 GCA_049290135.1 Rhizobiaceae bacterium | reverse complement strand
AGATCGTGCATCTGACCGGCCGGATCAATGCCATGAAAAAGAGGATCGACGCGATTGCCAGGGAGGGCGAGACCTCCCGCCGCCTGCAGACCATGCCGGGCGTGGGCCCGATCAGCGCCCTGGCTGTCGAGACTTTTGCGCCGCCGATGGAACTGTTCAAACGCGGTCGCGACTTCGCGGCCTGGCTGGGGCTTGTGCCGCGACAGGCCTCGACCGGCGGCAAGCAGAAGCTTGGGAAAACCTCGAAGATGGGCCAGCGCGATATTCGCCGCCTGCTGATCACCGGCGCGATGGCCGTGATCCGCTGGGCGCTCCGCCATGGCGCCCCGCGCAATCCCTGGCTGGCGCGCATGCTGGAACGCAAGCCGCCGATGTTGGCCGCTTCGGCGCTGGCCAACAAGATGGCGCGCGGCATCTGGGCGATGCTGACGCGCGGCGAAGACTATCGCGGTCCGGAGATCGGAAGCGCTGCCTGATCCGGCAGCACGGTTCTAACCGGACCAACAAGTTGTGAGGAAGACATGAACTGCATGGGCAAATGATCGACATGATCCGGGTTGGGCGAACCAGAAACCTTCTCCGAGCCTCGAGCTCGCTCTCAGAGATCTGGCCCCGGTCCGCGCATCTCCATCTCGGCCAGCGGCATCTATCGGGCCGCACGAACAGGCCTGACAAGAGTCCGCACTCGATCACATGTCTAAGGTTCAGAAATTCCTTGCAAATGAGAGCGGCATCCACAAGAGAAGGTTTGACCGCAGTCCCGTTCCCTCCGCCATTTAATAAAATAAGTTAGTGATTTTTATTTTTGAATGTTCATCGCCTAGTTCATGCCCGCCATCATACCCCGTAAAAAAATCAGGCGTCTTGCCTCGGACCTTGCTGGCCGGCGGCAACAGTTGGCCGAACCCGGCCTGCATCCAGGCGAAACGCCGCGATCCTTGGCAACCGGCCGGGACCAGGCTCAAGGGGCATGCTCCGGCGTCACCGCCATCGGCAGTCCATCGTCGCCTTCGCGCAGCGCATGGACATATTTCCAGGCATTCGGGCCAGTGCTTTCGACGGTCAGGTCGGGATTGAGAGTCGCCCAGGAATCCTCCAACACCAGCATGATGCGCTGGCACCGTCCCGTCGCCGCCTCCCACAGCCGCGCGGTCTTGTCTCCTGACCCGGTCAGCACCGTCCGCCCGTCCGGCGAGAAGGCGGCGGCGGTCACCGATCCGTCATGGCCCTCGAAGCGGCGCAGCTCCTTGCCCGTCGCCGCCTCCCACAGGCGCGCGGTGTTGTCGTCGGACCCGGTCAGCACCGTCCGCCCGTCCGGCGAGAAGGCCACGGCGATCACGCTATCGCCATGGCCCTTGAAGCGGCAAAGCTCCTTGCCCGTCGCCGCCTCCCACAGGCGCGCGGTGTTGTCTCCCGACCCGGTCAGCACCGTCCGCCCGTCCGGGGAGAAGGCCGCGGAAGTGACAATCGACCAATGGCCGATGTTCAGATGAAGCCCGTCCCGGTTCGGTTGCGGCTCGGCGGCAAAGCGGAAGCGCACCCTGGCGAACAGCGGTTGCGATGCGGCATCGAGTTCGGGCTGAAACAGCACCGCTGATTCCATTTCGCGCGGCACGCCGTGGCAGTTTGAAAAACGGCATCTGTCGAACTGCGTCTGGGCGAGCATCGCGCCACCGAAGGAACAACCGGAGAATGTGACCTGCGCGAACCGGGAACGGAATAGATTGGCGTCATCGAAACGGACCCCGTCGAGGGTGGACGACATCACCCCAAAGACAATATTCCGCAGGTCGAGTCCGGACAGGTTCGCGCCGGCGGGGAGAGGGCGCCAGAACCATCGGTGAATGGCTGCGTCGCGGACCGCCAGGGCAAGCTGACGGACGGCGACTTCCGCTTCCGACAACAGAACGCGATCGAGCGCTTCGGCGAGCCTCGTCTGCGCTCCGTCGAGTTCCGTTCGGTCGAGCAGGAATGCCAGCGCTTCGTTGCTGACCGGCGGCAGGTTCTCGACTGCCGGCAGCTCGTCGGCAAGCAGGGCCTTCAAAAGGCCGCCGGCGAGGAAATACTCGCCGAAGGAGGTATGGACGAAACCGAAGCCGTCGTCGTGGCCGCGCACCAGCAGGCTGGCGTTGCGCAATTCGACATGCAGCAAGTCGCGCGCCTCCTTGCCGGCCGACATAGCCACGAAAAGGATGCCGGGGTCATCGACAGCATAGGCGTCGAACCATTGCTCGAGTTCGCCAATGGGCAGCACGGGTTTTCGCGCCGTCCAGAAACGCAGCGCCAACTTCTCTAGCAGCTTCAGCCGGTCATCCGGCGTCAGCAGCATGCGCTTGTCCTTGTCGCGCTCAAGCGCCCTGTCGAACAGGTGGCGGTAGACGGACGCGGCGTTGATCGGCTTGCCGGCTTCGTGATCCTTGACGAGTTGCGGCGCCAGTTCTGCGATGTAGCGCGTCATGATCGGCTTCTTCGCCAGATCGGCGAGATCGGCGACCTGCGCAATGGCGGCGTGGGCGCGGTTGCCGGCTTCCTCGCCGAGCGTCTTGACGAAGAACGAGCGGATTTGTTCCGGCGTGAACGGCGCCATATACCAGGTGGCGATGCGCGGTTTCGCGAATGCCCCGGGCAGGGGCAATTGCCTGTCTCGCGCTGACAGTGTGCTCTCTTCTTCGATGTGCGAACGGAAGAAATGGGTTCGGCAGGTGACGAGCAGCCGCGTCGGACAGGCCTTCCAGTCCGGCTCCCCCGCCGAATAATCAGCGTTCCAGGCGGCGCGCGGGACGAGTTCGAGCAACTGGCGATAGAGCTGGCCAGCGCGCTCCGGTCCGATGCGCGTGCCGATTTCGTCGAGGCCGTCGAAAATGACGACGCAGGGCTCCTCGCGCAGCATCTTCATGACCGAATCGGCGTCGAGCAGTGCAGCGATGTCGGGCGCCATCGAACGGACGATGATGTCTCTCAGCGGCGGCGTCGTATTGCCGTCATAGGCGTCGTTCAGGCGGCGGAAATCGAGATAGACGGGGAAGGGGGCCTTGCGGTTTTTCTTGCGCTTCACCGTCAGGCGATGGGCCAGCATCTGGCTTGCCGTCGTTTTGCCGGAACCGAAACTGCCAAGTAGGACGAAGAGCCTGTTCGGAACTTTCGCGGAGTTCGCCCATTGCTCAAGCATCGGGAGGATCGTCCGTGGCTCGCCACCTCCTTCGGTCTCGGTGACGTGCGGCGCTTCCATGGTTCCGGTCTGGACGATGAGTTCATGCCGTTCATGGTCGCCGGCGAGAGCGCGGAACCGTTCCAGCGGAGTAGCGGGCGGGATGGGCTTCGACGCGCGGATCCTGCCGCCGCGACCGCCCGGCGCGGGCGCCCCGCCTTCGGGCGGTCCGGCCTTCTCCAAGGCAGCCAGGATGTCGTCGCGTATGCGTTCGACAAAAGCCTGGCGTTCTGTTTGCCGGCCGTTAGTGAAGAGGTCGAGCAGGGTTTTCCGAGTCGGCTTCCACAGCTCGGGATAGACCGGCCCGCCGACAATGGCAGAATCGCCGTCGGAACGCCTGCCGCTAGTCTGGATCTTGATGACGCGGGCGCCGTCGAGAACGCCGTCGGTCTTGAAATGCTCCGCTTCGCTCCGGCAGCCTGGGCTCGAATACCATTTGTCGGACAACAGGAAAATCGCAAGGTGGGCTCCCCGGCATGCCGGATCGGTCTGACCCTCGAACGTCGTCGAGCGCCCGTGCATGTCTTTCCGATCGAAATACAGTCTGATGGCAAAACGATCAGCGTGTTTCGGAGGCAGAAAATGGAGTTTGTGCTCGAGCATTTCGACGAAAGCGTCGACTTTCGCCTCGTTCTCTTTGCTTTCCCACGCGTGCGAGATGAACACCGAGTAAGTCGGCAACAGGCGTGTGGCGCGCGGCTGCTGCAGGAAACCTTCGGGCAATTGCGTGTCGGCTTCGGTCGAGCGCGCGATCGCAGCGCGTGTGCGTTCGCGCACTGCGCTGCCGATAGCGCCGGGCGCGAAGCGAATCTCGAAGCCCGCCTTGCGCGAACGGAAATCGACCTTTTGGGCCTTTGTCGCGGCGTTGATCTGAACCAGTCGTTGCGACAGCGTGTTGGCGGCGGGCTGCACACCTTCGCTCGCCTTGAGCCTCGCCATAACAGCGGCTTTCTCGGCAAAAGCCTTGTCACCCTCGGTTTCTTTCGCGACAGCGGCGATGGCGTCGAACAAATTGAGCGGCGCGGGGCCGAGCAGCGTTTCGATCTGTTCGCGCAGAAGGACGAGGGCATCCATGGCGTGGCTCCTTCGACGCAAAATTCTCATGAAAATCATGAAATGTCAATTTCATGATTATCCAAGGCGGTAATCTGCAATGCCGCCTTGCCGCAGCGGCCGTCGCCGTTCTACTCTCGGCTGAAATCACCTTCGGTTGCATGCCCCATGCAGGTCTTCATCAGCTATTCGTCGAAAAACCAGGTGAGCGCCGACCGGGTGAACGAATGGCTGCTCAGCGCAGGCATCACTTCGGTGTTCATGTCGGCCGGGCTCGAGAACGGCATTCGCGAAGGCGAAGAATGGGAGAAGCGTCTCTACGCTGAACTGAAAACCTGTCGCGTATTCCTGCCCCTGGTCTCGCCGGACTGGATAGCCTCGTCCTGGTGCAATTCGGAACTGCGCATCGCCAAGATGCTCGGCAAGGCGTTTTTCCCTGTCCTCGTGGCGCATTGCGACCATCAGGGCATCGACGCGCAGCTCCAATCCATCGACATCGCGCTCGATTCCGCCGAACGCCTGGAGGACGCGCGCCTGCGCCTCGTCCGCGGTGTTGAGGAGCGGTTGCGCCGGCGCGGCCGGCGTCTGCAAGCGACGGAACACGTCTTTCCCGGCATGCGGGGCTTCGACGAAGGCTTCGCGCCGGCGTTTTTCGGCCGCGAGGACGAGACCGGCGCAGTCATCGAGAAAATCGAGGAACTGCGGCGCGACAGGTCGCGACGCACCCGTGTCCTGCTGGTCACCGGCGCTTCCGGCGTCGGCAAGTCCTCGCTGCTGCGCGCCGGGGTCATCCCGGAGATACGTTCGCGGGCGACCGGCAAGCCCGCGCACAACGGCATCGGGATCGTCGGACCGATCCGGCCGCTCGATGGTCTGGACAGCGGCGGAAGCGAGAGTTTTCTGTCGGCGTTGGCGGTCTTGCTCGCCTCTTCGGGACCTGACGGTGGGGGCCGTTCGGCTGCCCGCGCAGTCCTTTCCGGCGCGCTGCCTTTCCGCGCCCTGGTCGATGCGCTCCCCCCGGAACTTGGAGCGCTTCTCGTCTGCGTCGACCAGGCCGAGGAACTCCTGCGGCCGGAGTGCGGCGGACTCTTGGCGTTTCTGGAAACGCTCTCGGCCTCAAGCGACCTTGATGCGGTCCTGCTGATGGCCGTGCGCGGCGACATGGCCATCGATCTGCAAGCGCGGTTCGACGCAGAAGTGTTCCCGCTGCGCCCGCTCGACCGCGAAGGGATGCGGGAGGCGATTGTCGAACCGTTCCACCTCGCCGCCTATCGTTACGAAGTAGCCCTGGTTGATTCGATTCTCGACGACGCCCGCGGCGGCGCCGACGCGATGCCGCTGGTTGCGCAGATGCTGGCGACGCTCGAACGGGACGGCAAAGATTTCACCGTCAAGCGTTACAGGGAACTTGGCGGACTCGACGGATTGATCGGCCGGGGACTGGAGGACAGTTACGCGCTCGCCGCCACCGACGAGGGGCGCGAAGCGGTACGTCGCGTCTTCGTGCCCGGCATGGCGCATGTCGACGCCGACGGATATGTGACGCTCGGCCGGATCGACCTGGAAAACGTACCGGCTGCCGCGCATGCGGTCATCGACGACCTCGTGGACCGGAAGCGTCTCCTGCGTCGGGTCGAGAATGCCGGAACCGCGTCGATCGAACCGGCGCACCAGGCCTTGTTGCGCAACTGGAGCCGCCTGAGCGGACCCGGCGGCTGGATCGAGCAGGAAAGCGCCGGCCTGCGCGCTATTGACCAGGTGATCCGCGCCACGGCGGAATGGATCGCCGGCCGAAATGAAAGCCTGCTCCTCCATCGCGGCGAACGCCTGGCCGAGGCCGAAAAGCGGGTCGCCGACCCCGCTTCGCCATTTCGGCGCAAAGCCGGCGATTCCGGCATCGCCTATCTGGCCGCCTGCCGCGCGCATATCGACGCCGAGGATGCCGAAAAAAAGAAGGCGGACGACGACATCGTTCGCGGGCTTGGTTTGATCCTGGCCGGCGAAGTCGATGCGGCGCTGACGCGCGGAGCGCATTTAACGGCATGCCGTCTCGCGCTGGCGGGGTTTGTCACGACCCGCCGAAAGGGCATTTCGGCGCCGTTGATCGACGGCGGCCTCGTCGCTGCGGCGGCGCGAAACGACCACCTTGTTACATTTCGCGGTCATTCATCGGGAGTCACGGGTTGTGTCTTCTCGCCGGACGGGCGGTCGGTGCTGACCGGGTCGCGGGACAACACCGCGCGCCTGTGGGAGGCGGCGACGGGCAAG
>JBATNB010000387.1:0-5020 GCA_049290135.1 Rhizobiaceae bacterium | reverse complement strand
GCGCCGGCCCTTCGCCGGTCGAGGCGACCACCCGGTCCTCGACCCGGGCAAGCGTTACCGGCACCGTCAGCTCGCTGTCGGCGAGCCCCCGCCGGATCGCACCGCCATCGGCGCCATTGACATGCGCCACGCCGTTGAGGACGGCCTGCGGCGTGTACACCGATCTGGCCCCGAGCGTGCGGGCATAGCCATGCTGGCGCTCGCTGTTGGCCGCGCTGCCGAGCGTGTCCTTCCAGCCGAGATAGTCCCAGTAGTCGACATGGTAGCCGAGCGCCACGACGTCGCCGCCGGTGGAGAAATCGCGCAGGTTGGCGTCCGCCGGCGGACAGGAGGAGCAGCCCTGCGAGGTGAAAAGCTCGACCACGCCGGCGGCGGGACCGTCGGCTCGCGCCACGCCCGGAATGACGGCGACGGCCGAAACGGCCAGGACTGACAACAAGGTTCGAAGGGACATCGCAAGGCGCCTGATGGAAACCGACCTCCTCCTAAGCACTCCCGCGCTCAATGGCGAGTCACGAACGATTGAAGGCGCCAATTGACAAAACCGACCGGTCGGTCTTTTCTTGCCTCCGGATCGGAGGACCCACCATGGCCAACTCGATGTCGCGTTTCGTCTGGCATGATTTGATGACCACCGACGTCGACGCGGCGGCGCGCTTCTACGCCGCCGTCATCGGCTGGAAGAGCGAGGATTCCGGCATGCCGGGTCCGCCCTATCTGATGCTGAAAGCCGGCGACGACACGGTGGCCGGCATCATGGCCATCCCGCCCGGCGACGAGGGCATGCCGCCCTGCTGGACCGGCTATGTCTCGGTGGCCGACGTCGACGACTTCGCCGCCCGCGTCGCCGCGAGCGGCGGCAAGGTGTGGAAGCAGCCGGCCGACATCGAAGGCGTCGGCCGCTTCGCCGTGGTGGCCGATCCGCACGGCGCCGTGTTCATCCTGTTCCGGGGCAATTCCCCGCAAGGCCCGGCGGAGCGGCCGATGGACACGCCCGGGCACTTCGCCTGGAACGAACTGATGGCCGGCAATGGCGACGAGGCCGCCGCCTGGTATGCCGGCCTGTTCGGCTGGGACGAGGACGAGGCGCACGACATGGGCGGCTTCACCTACCGCACGCTGCGCACGGGCGGTGCCACCTCCTCGGTCGGCATGATGACGAAGATGCCCGACATGCCGATCGCCAATTGGAGCTACTACACCTGGGTCGACGGCATCGACGCCGCGGCCGGCCGCGTGACGGCGAACGGCGGCGCCGTCCTCATGGGTCCGCACGAGGTGCCGGGCGGCGCCTGGATTGCCAATTGCCGCGATCCGCAAGGCGCGTTCTTCAGTCTCATCGGCACGAAAGGGTGAACCCGTGGCCTATGTCGATCTGATCGCCGCCGCCGTCCCGACCGCGCGCAAGGCCGAATACGCGACCTATGCGGCGCGTATGGACCGGCTGTTCAGGCAGGCCGGCGCGATCGAGATCGTCGATTGCTGGGGCGACGACGTGCCCGAAGGCGAGCTGACCTCGTTCCCGAAGGCGGTGCGCTGCGCGCCGGATGAAACCGTCGTCACCGGCTGGATCAAATGGCCGTCGAAGACGGCACGCGATGCCGCCTGGGCGGATCTGGCGAAGCACCCGGACATGCAGCCCGGGGCCGAATTGCCGTTCGACGGCAGGCGCCTCATCTATGGCGGGTTCGAGACCATCGTCGAACTGTGAGGCCGCGTGCGGCAGGCCGGTGGGTCAAGGCCGCGCTGCTCGGCCAGGTGGCCGAGGGCCTCATCCTCCGCCCGCCCGGGCCGGCGCGCCGCCGCCGGGCGTGAAAAAGGCGGGGCACGACGGCCCCGCCCTCTCCCGGTTCGCTCCGCCGTGCGCTTACGCCGCCAGATCGCGCAGCACGTAGTGCAGGATGCCGCCATTGTTGACGTAGGCGATCTCCTCGGCCGTATCGATGCGGCAGATGATCGGCACTTTCTTCACCGCGCCGTCGGCATAGCTGACGACGGCCGTCATCTTCTGCCGCGGCTTGACGGTGGCGAGCCCCTCGATGCTGACGGTCTCGTCGCCCTTCAGCCCCAGCGACTGCCAGGTCGTGCCTTCCTCGAAGACGAAGGGCACCACGCCCATACCGACCAGGTTGGAGCGGTGGATGCGCTCGAACGACTGCGCGATGACGGCGCGCACGCCGAGCAGGTTGGTGCCCTTGGCCGCCCAGTCGCGCGACGAGCCGTTGCCATATTCCACCCCGGCGAAGACCACGAGCGGCGTGCCCTCGGCGCGGTACTTCATCGCCGCGTCGTAGATCGGCATCTCGTCCTTCGACGGATAGTGGATCGTGTAGCCGCCCTCGCGCCCGTTGGCGCCCAGCATGTGGTTGCGGATGCGGATGTTGGCGAAGGTGCCGCGCATCATCACCTCGTGATTGCCGCGCCGCGTGCCGTACTGGTTGAAGTCCGCCACCGCCACGCCGTGGCCGGTCAGGTACTGGCCGGCCGGAGACGCCGCCTTGATCGAGCCCGCCGGCGAGATGTGGTCGGTGGTGATCTTGTCGCCGAACAGGCCAAGCACGCGCGCCCCCCTGATGTCGGAGACCCCGCCGGCCGCCTTGCCCATGCCGGCGAAATAGGGCGGGTTCTGCACATAGGTCGACGTGTCGTCCCAGGCGTAGGTCTGGCCGGTCGGCGCCTTCACCTTCGCCCAGTTGGCGTCGCCCTTGAACACGTCGGCATATTTCTCCTTGAACAGTTTCTTCGTCACGAAGCGGCTGATGAAATCCTGAACGTCCTTCGCCGACGGCCAGATGTCGCGCAGATAGACCGGCTCGCCCTTCCGGCCCGTGCCGATCGGCTCCTTGGTCAGGTCCTTCTTCACCGTGCCGGCGAGCGCGTGCGCCACCACCAGCGGCGGCGAGGCCAGATAGTTGGCCTGCACGTCCGGCGACACGCGGCCTTCGAAGTTGCGGTTGCCCGAAAGCACCGCCGCCGCGATCAGGCCCTTATCGTTGATGGTTCTGGAAATGTCCTCCGGCAGCGGCCCGGAATTGCCGATGCAGGTGGTGCAGCCGAAGCCGACAAGGTTGAAGCCGAGCTTGTCGAGATCCTTCTGCAGGCCGGAATTCTTCAGATAGTCGCCGACGACCTGGCTGCCGGGCGCCAGCGAGGTCTTCACCCACGGCTTGGTCTTCAGCCCGCGGGCGATGGCATTGCGCGCCAGAAGCCCCGCCGCGATCAGCACGCTGGGGTTGGAGGTGTTGGTGCACGACGTGATCGCCGCGATCACGACGTCGCCATGGCCGAGGTCGAAATCCTGGTTCGCCACCTTGTAGCGGCGGTCGGCATCGGCGGTCTTCTTGTATTCGTCCGCCAGCGCCGCGGCGAAGCCCGATCCGACATTCTCCAGCGCCATGCGTCCTTCCGGCCGCTTCGGGCCGGCCATTGACGGCACCACGTCGGCAAGGTCGAGCTCGAGCGTGTCGGTGAACACCGGGTCGGCGGCGCGCGGCGTGCGGAACAGGCCCTGCGCCCTGGCGTATTTGTCCACCAGCGCCACCCGCGCCGCCTTGCGGCCGGTGTTGGCCAGGTAGTTGAGCGTTTCGCCGTCGACCGGGAAGAAGCCGCAGGTCGCGCCATATTCCGGGCCCATGTTGGCAATCGTCGCCCGATCGGCCAGCGTCAGCGCATCGAGGCCGGGTCCGTAGAATTCCACGAACTTGCCGACGACGCCCTTCTTGCGCAGCATCTGCGTGACGGTGAGCACCACGTCGGTGGCCGTCACGCCTTCCTTGACCTTGCCGGTCAGCCGGAAGCCGATCACCTCCGGCAACAGCATCGACTGCGGCTGGCCGAGCATGGCCGCCTCCGCCTCGATGCCGCCGACGCCCCAGCCGAGCACCGCCAGCCCGTTGACCATGGTGGTGTGCGAATCCGTGCCGACGAGCGTGTCGGGATAGGCGACTTCGACGGTGACGGTCTTCTTGCCCTTCTTCACCTTCTCCTTCGCCGTCCACACGGTTTGCGCCAGATACTCGACATTCACCTGGTGGCAGATGCCGGTGCCGGGCGGTACCACGCGGAAATTCCGGAACGCCTGCTGGCCCCATTTGAGGAAGCGGTAGCGCTCGCCGTTGCGGGCATATTCCAGCGCGACATTCTGCTTGAATGCCTTGGGCGAGCCGAACTCGTCGACGATGACGGAATGGTCGATGACGAGATCGACCGGGACCAGCGGATTGATCTTCTGCGGATTGCCGCCGAGCGCCTTCATGGCGTCGCGCATGGCGGCGAGATCGACCACCGCCGGCACGCCGGTGAAGTCCTGCATCAGCACGCGCGCCGGACGGAAGGCGATCTCCTTGCCGGCCTTGCCCTTGTCGTCGAGCCATTTGGCAACGGCCACGATGTCGTCCCGCTTGACCGTCGTGCCATCCTCGGCGCGCAGCAGGTTCTCCAGGAGCACCTTCATCGAGTAGGGCAGCCGGGAAATGCCGGCGAGCCCGTTCTTCTCAGCGGCGGCAAGCGAATAGTAGACATATGTCTTCGCGCCGACGGTCAATTTCTTGCGGCACTTGAAGCTGTCGAGGGATTGCGGCACGGCTCGTTCCTTCCAGTTCGGCCGATCTGGGGCGAACAGAGCCTGACGCATCACGTCGGGTGCGGGTGCAGTCATTTCCGCTGTCCGCCCCGGCGGCGGCTTGGAAAGCCGGGCGCGCTTCAATCGGCGCAGATGCGATTCCGTGCCGACTGCTGGCACGGTTGCCGGGCTTATAGTTTATCCCGTATGAGGGCGCCAGACCGACGAAAGGCATATTTGCTGCGCTGCATCATCGGCGCGGCGGGGCGGGAACGGGACGGATGCGGCTGTTGGCCGAAAACCTGGCGGGCGAACGCGGCGGCGACACCATCTTCGCCGGCGTGTCGTTCGCGTTGTCGGACGGCGAGGCGCTTGTCGTCACCGGGCCGAACGGCGCCGGCAAGACCACGCTGATGCGCGTGCTCGCCGGCCTGTTGCCGGCCGCGTCCGGTTCGGTGG
>JBATNB010000386.1:0-2663 GCA_049290135.1 Rhizobiaceae bacterium | reverse complement strand
GTGCGCGCGATGGCCGCAGGCCGGCCGCTCACCCCGGGGGCAGCGCTGACCCCGGCAGACGCCATCGCCGAGGGGGCGCTGAAGGATGCAGACCCCCGCCTCGCCGCCGCTCTTGACAGGCTGCGGGCCATCGTCGCCAATTCGGCGTCCTTGGAGGACATGATGGCAACGATCCGGTCGGCCGGCGGCGTTATACCGGAAGGGGAACTCCAGACAATCATGACGCAGGCGATGCTGCTTGCCGAACTGACCGGGCGAGCGGAGATCGGCGCGCGATGAAAGACGTTCGGGCCGGCATCGGCGTCGTCTTTCGCGAAGCCGTCGACTTTCTCATCGAGCGCCTGCTGATCGGGGACGAGGAGTGGGAAGCGCTTGTGCGCGAGGTCGACGACGCTGCACGGGCGCGGGCGTCCGACATGAACGCCGCCATGTCGCGGGACATTCTGATGGCCATCGCGGAAGCGGTGGAAAAGGGGACCACGCAGCGGAAATTCGACAAGGACTTCGAGACTATCGCGCGGCGGCATGGCTGGACGGGCGACAACACGCAGGGCCGGCGATCGGAGCTGATCTTTCGCACCTTGACCTCACAGGCTACAGCCGCCGGCCGCTGGCGGCAGATCATGCGGTTGAAGGACCGTATGCCCTGGATTCGCTATGTCACGGCCGGAGACCCGCGCGTGCGGCCTGAGCACGCCGCCTGGCACGGCGTCATCCTGCGCTGGGACGACCCGTGGTGGGACACGCATTTTCCGCCGAACGGCTTCAACTGTCGATGCCACGTCATGGCGCTGGCCGACGACGATCTGGTCCGCTACGGCTGGACGCCGGCGGAGAAGGCCCCGTTCAGCGCGACGGAAATCCGCTCGGTGCGCGGACCGGACGGCGTGCAGAGAATGCAGGAAGTGATCAAGGGGATCGACCCGGGCTTTGCTTTCAACGTCGGAAAGATCGGAATGAAGCCGCAGGATCCGGGCGGCGGCCTCTTCGGCAGCCTGCCACGCCAATGGCCGCCAGCCCCTTCGAGCGAAGCGGAAGCATTGACGCTGGCCGACCGCATCGCCGAGGGGCAAGCGTCGTGGGAGACCACGCTTACCGGGATCGAGAAGAATGCAATCGAAACGTACAAGGGCCTCGGCTACTTTCCCGCCAATTCGCTGCTGCGCGGCGACGAAATCGACGCGGACGAATACGACCATGCCGTCTGGCTTGCCGAAACACTCGCTGGTGCGCTCGACCGGGCACGGCTCCCGAAGGCGGTGACGACGTTTCGCGGCGTGCCGCAGCATGTCGCGGACGAATACTACGCCCAGCCGGTGGGACAGACCTTCATCGAGCCATCCTTCGTGTCATCGTCCCTGCTGGAGAAAAATGCATACGCCTTTGGCGACTTCATCATCGAGGCAATCTACCCGTCCGAGGCGGAGGCGATTGCCTTGGTGCATTTCATTCCCCATATTATGAATGCCGAGATCGAGATGCTGCTGGCGCCGGGCAAGAGGTTCCGGGTGCTGGCGCGGCGCAAGGGGCGCATGCTGGTGGAGATCGTATCGTGACGCGGATCGAGATGGAAACCGAGCTGGAGCGGCTGATGCGCTCGCCGGGCTCGCGAGCGTTCTATCTGCGCCTTGACGATGACCGACTTGCCGCAGCGATCGCGCGCATGCAGGAAACCGAAGAACTGGTGAAACGCATCGGCCACGTCGCCGCCGTGAACCGTGAAGCGAAGACCGTTCCGGCGACTTGAAGCCCCGCCTTAAAAAACGCCCGCTCGCGCGCATGACAGGCCCGGGATGGCCGGAGATACCACCCGGGCCGCAAATGCGCGTGTACGGGCTTTGAAGGCCCTTTGAAAACGAAATGCGGATGCGGTGCGGGGGTGCAAACCCGCCGCGCTTGCCCGCCCGCACAGCCTCGGCTAGGTTCGGCCCGTCCTCTCCATGGCGATTCCGCGTGCCGCCCGCCTTGGCGGGCATGGGAGACCTCTGTCTCCGCTGCCACAAACGGCACATGGTCAAGCCATCTTTCCTGCTTCGCGCCACAGCGCTCACCGCCGACTTGCCGGCTGCGTCGGCCGAGTCCGGCAGCTGGATGCTTGTCCTGCCCGCCGGAACGTTGCGCCCCCGTGACGGCCGCGGTCCGTTTGTCGCCGGCGGCCTTGTTGATCTGAAAGGTATCATCGACCGTACGAACCTGCGTCTCGGGGCGACCGAGCTGATGGTCGACTATGACCATCAGGCGCATTTCGGCGCTGTCAGCGGCGTTGGCGGCCGGGCACCCGCGGCCGGCTGGGCGAAGGCGTTCAGGGCTACCCCTGAAGGCATCCAGGCCCGCATCGAATGGACGGTCGCCGCGAAGGCGGCGATCACGGCCGGCGAGTACCGCTATCTTTCGCCCCTGTTCACAACCGACGCGAAGCACCGCGTCGACGTGTTGCTCAACATCGCTCTCGTCAACATGCCCGCCATAGACCTGCAAGCGGTCGCGGCGCGCGCCAATCAGGAGTCTGACATGGACAAGTTCGCCAAGGCCGCCGGCCTTGCCGCCGACGCCGGCGAGGACGCCATTCTCGCCCGTATCACCGCGCTCGCGCAGATCTCGACGGCGGCGATCACCGCGCTCGGACTTGCCACCGACGCCGATGACGCTGCCGTGAGGACCGC
>JBATNB010000385.1:0-6609 GCA_049290135.1 Rhizobiaceae bacterium | reverse complement strand
GCGCCGGCCGGTTCGGCCCGCGCCACGGTCAGGGCGTTGGCGGTATGCGGATCGGCCAGGTAACCGGAATGCGCCAGCGTATCGCGGATCGTGTTGGCGGTTTGCGTCATCCCGGCGCGGCCGGCGGAGAACTCGGCGCGGATGTTTGCAAGCATGTCCGCCGGGATGTCGAACGATCCGGATTGCGCAAGTCCGGCCATCATGGCGCGCACCGGCGCCGCGTCGCGCCCGCCGGCTTCAAACAGCAGCCGCTCGAAGTTCGATGACACCTGGATGTCCATGGACGGCGACGTTGTCGCCAGCACGCCACGCGTCTCGTAGCGACCGGTCGCCAGCGTGCGGGCGAGGATGTCGTTTTCGTTGGTGGCAATCACCAGCCGTTCGACCGGCAGGCCCATCCGCCTGGCCGCCCAGCCGGCGAAGATGTCGCCGAAATTGCCGGTCGGCACGGTGAAGGAGACCGCCCGGTCCGGCGCGCCGAGCGAGACGGCGGCGGTGAAATAATAGACGATCTGGGCCATGATGCGGGCCCAGTTGATGGAGTTGACGCCCGACAGCTTCATCCGGTCGCGGAAGGCGAGATGGTTGAACATCGCCTTCACCAGCCGCTGGCAATCGTCGAAATCGCCCTCGATGGCGATGGCATGCACGTTCGCCGCCGCCGAGCCGGTCATCTGGCGCTGCTGCACCGCCGAGACGCGCCCCTTGGGAAACAGGATGAAGATGTCGACGTTCTCGCGTCCGGCGAAGGCCTCGATCGCCGCGCCGCCGGTGTCGCCGGACGTCGCCCCGACGATCGTGGCCCGCTCGCCGCGTTCCGCCAGCACATGGTCCATCAGCCGCGAAATGAGCTGCATCGCCACATCCTTGAAGGCGAGCGTCGGGCCATGGAACAGTTCGAGCACGAATTCGTTCGCCCGCGTCTGCACCAGCGGGCACACCGCCTCGTGGCGGAAGGTGGCGTAGGCGTCGCCGACGATGCGGGCGAATGTCGCCTTGTCGATTTCGCCGCCCAGGAACGGCGTCAGCAGCGTCACGGCGGCATGCTGGAAACTCGAACCGCGCAAGGCGCGGATCGCCGCCGGATCGAGGCGCGGCCAGTCGGCCGGCAGATAAAGCCCGCCGTCACGGGCAAGCCCGGCCAGCATCGCATCGCGGAAACCGAGCGCCGGCGCTTCGCCGCGCGTGGAGATGTAGCTCATCGTCATGGGATGTGTCCGGTGGCCTTTCCCAGGGTCTGATGGCGGTCGCAATTTGGCCGCGCCGCTGCTATAGACACTCGCCGCCCGTCAGCAAAGCGCTTCGAGTGAGGTTCCGCGTGCATGTCTTCCGATTTCTGACCATCCCGGCGCTCGTCGTCTGCGCGATGGCCGTCTCGTCCTGTCAGTCCGGCGACGCCGGCAGTGTTCTCAATGTCGGCGGAAAGAAGGATGACGGCCCGCAGGTGACGGCCGCCGAACTGCGCGCCTTCTGTCCGCGCGTCGAATTGCGCGAGGGCACGGCCTATTTCAACAAGTACCGCACCGGCGCGAAGAAGCGCGCGCCCGAGGTCGAGCCCATCGACGACGCGGCGTCGCGTCCGGGCGATGTCGTCTACCAGGCGGCGATCGAGGACGTGACCCGGTCCTGTTCCTTCCCCGGCGGGCAGGTGGTCATGACCGTCGCCGTCGCCGGCAAGGTCGTGCCCGGCAGCGCATTTTCGGTGGGGTCGATCACCATGCCGATCCGCATCGTCGTCGTCCGCGGCGACGAGGTGCTCTACTCCAGGCTCCACCAGTTCCCGGTGCAGATCGCGGCGGCGAACCAGGCGACCCAGTTCATCTTCACCGACCAGGAAGTGGCTTTCCCGGCCCCCGCGGACAGCCGCGTCCGCGTCTTTGCCGGGTATGACGAGGGGCCGCCGCCGAAGGCGGCCACGCAGTGATCGTCAGAACGGTTCGGCCCAGGCCATCAGCGCGGTGATGGTTGCCGGAACGTCGGCATGGCGGCGCACCACCGTCTCCGCGCCGGCTTCTGCCAGCATCTCGGCATGGCCGGGCCAGCTGTGGGCACCGCCGACAAACCCGATCACCCGCATGCCGGCCGATTTGGCCGCGGTCACGCCGTGGACGGAATCCTCCAGCACCACCGTGCGCGCCGGGTCGGCGCCCATCCGATCGGCCGCATGCAGGAACACGTCCGGCGCCGGCTTCGGCCGCCCGCCTTCGATGTCGAAGGCGGAAAACACGTTGCCGTTGAAAAGGGGCGCCAGCCCGGTCCGCTCCAGCATCATCGCGATGCGCGGATTGGCCGAATTGGAGGCGATGCAGAACCGCTCGCCGACCGAGCGGATCGTCCGTTCGGCCCCTTCGACCGGCCGAACTTCGGCCTTGAGCCGGCGGTCGACCTCCGCGTGGCAGCGATCCAGCAGCGATGCCGGCAGCGGCACGTTTTCCTCCCGCTCGATGCGCAGCAGGATTTCCTTGAACGTCAGGCCGGCATAGCGGGCGATGAGATCGGCCGTCTCGATGCGGACGCCGACTTCGGCCAGGAGTTCGGATTCGGCTTCGGCGGCGATGATCTCGCTGTCGACGAGAACACCGTCGAAATCGAAGATGACAAGGTCGGGCGCGGGCATCGTGTGGGGTCCGGACAGGGGAAAGGCCGCGCTCAATAGCCGAGCGCGGCCCTCGCGGCAATCGCCGGCGACTATTCGACCCGCGTTTCGGTCCGTTCGCCGGCTTTCACCGTCGCCGTCGCCGATTTCGGCGCCTTGTCGCCCTCGTAGGTCACGCGGACCTCGTAGTCGCCGGGGTGCAGTGTTTCGCTGAAGGCATCGCCATAGCCGCCGGACAGTTCGGCCTGCTTGCCGTTGATGTCCTTCTTGGCGCTGACGATGTCGATCCGGTATGCGCCGGGCGCCGCGATCGCCAGCACTCCGGCGTTTAGATTGATGACCGGCTCGACCCGCTCGCCGGCGCCGACGACGATCGGCAGTTCGGCGTCGGCCTTGCCGAGCCGGGCCTTGAGCAGGAACTCGCCCGCCGGGACCCACAGATCGTTGCCGCCGCCATAGGTGTAGGCAAAGGACTCGCGCTCGCCCGAAATGCTCGCCTTGGCCGAGACGATATCGAGGAACACGTCGCTGCCTTCGACCGCCGGGCCGCCTTCGGCATAGTTGGCATGGGCGACCACGAGCCCGGCCGGGATGACAACTGTATGCTCGATCGTTTCCCCGGCCTTGAGCTCGCGCTGTTCGCGGCCTTCCGCCTTGCCGACGCGGCCGACGAGGTCCACCGGTCCGGCGGGGGCATAGGCCGCGATCGCGCCATAGCCATAGTCATTGTCGCCGCCCGAGACGATCTCGACATAGGCCTCCGTCCCCGCCTTCGCGCCGCCGGCGACATAGGATGCGGAGAGCCGCACCAGCCCGGCGTCGAACACGGTCTCGATCTCGCTCATCTCGCCGGCCTTGGCCTCGATTTCCTGCTGGCGCTCGATGCGGCCGAGGCGCGAAAGCGCCGCGTACCGGCCGGCGGGCAGCTTGAAGCGGTATTCGCCGCCATAGGCATAATGGGTGGTGTTCTCGGCCCGGTTGCCGGCCGCGTCGATCGCGCGGAACTCCCAATAGACATTGCTGTTGTCGGCGGGGATCGGCATGCCGGCGGTCAGATAGCTCCGCGCCGTGACGTTGAATTCCAGTTCGGCCGGCTGCTCGACCTTCGGTTCCGGCGCCGGGGCGGGAGCGACCGCCTCGGCGAGCGCCCCCTCGAGCTGGCCGGCGTCCTTGGCTTCAAGATATTTGCCGCCGGTGTTTTCGGCCAGGCAGGCAACCTGGCGTCCTTCCTCGTCGGTCAACCCGAACCCGACCACATGGGCGGTGAAATCCACGCCGGACTTTTCCAGTTCCGCGCCGAGCGCGCACGGGTCGGCCTCGCAGGTCTCGATCCCGTCGGTGACGAGAATGACGGTGGATTTCTCTTCCGTGTAGCGAAGCGCCTCGGCCGCCAGGCGGACCGATTGCGAAAGCGGCGTCTTGCCCTTGGGATTGACCGCGTTGACGAAACTCGCGATCGCGTCCGCCGAACCCGCCGCCGGCGGCACCGCCAGTTCGATATCGCCGCACGACCCCTTTTCCCGGTGGCCATAGACCATCAGGCCGAGTTCGGTGTCCGCCGGGATCGTGCCGAGCACGACCGAAAGGGTCTGGCGGGCGATTTCGATCTTCGCCTGGCCCTCGATCTGGCCCCACATGGAACCCGAGGCATCGAGCACGATGATCGTTCGTTCCGTGGCCGCTGCCGGAAACACCAGGGCGAAAAGCAACAGGAAAATGGCGGGCAAGCGCATGCGTTCCATCGGATTCCCCTCAATGGAAAAGATCGTTTTACGCCCTTCGGCGTTTTGCCACGCGAAGTTTTTTTTGGCAATCGCACCGTGTCTTAGCGCTTCCTTTACCATGTCCGTCAACCATGACCGCGTTCAGTTCAGTCAGCGTTCGGTGAGTCATGTCGGCGGTCAGATCCCTCGAAACCATTTCGGAAACACGGGCCGACTGGCTCGATTCGATCATCAAGGGGGATTGCGTCGCGGCGCTCGATCGCCTGCCGGAAAAGTCGGTCGACGCGATTTTCGCCGATCCGCCCTACAATCTCCAGCTCGACGGCGATCTTCATCGCCCGGACCAGTCCAAGGTCGACGCGGTCGACGACGATTGGGATCGGTTCGACAGCTTTGCCTCCTATGACGCCTTCACCCGCGCCTGGCTCCTGGCCGCGCGTCGGGTGCTGAAGCCCAACGGCACGATCTGGGTCATCGGGTCCTACCACAACATTTTCCGCGTCGGCGCGGCGATGCAGGACCTCGGCTACTGGCTGCTCAACGATATCGTCTGGCGCAAGAACAACCCGATGCCGAATTTCCGCGGCCGGCGCTTCCAGAACGCGCACGAGACGCTGATCTGGGCATCGCGCGATGCCGCGGCCAAGGGCTACACTTTCAACTACGACGCCCTGAAGGCGGCGAATGATGACGTGCAGATGCGCTCTGACTGGCTGTTCCCGATCTGCACCGGGCCGGAACGGCTGAAGGACGCGTCCGGCGAAAAGGTTCATCCGACGCAGAAGCCCGAGGCGTTGATCGCGCGCATCCTGCTTGCCTCCACCCGTCCCGGCGATGTCGTCCTCGACCCGTTCTTCGGCAGCGGCACCACCGGCGCGGTGGCCAAGAAGCTCGGGCGCCATTTCGTCGGCATCGAGCGCGAGGAGCGCTACATCCGCCACGCCCGTGCGCGGATCGAGGCCGCCGAACCGCTCGGCGCGGCCGAACTCACCGTCATGACCGGCAAGCGCGCCGAGCCGCGCGTCGCCTTCGGATCGCTCATCGATGCCGGTCTTATCGCGCCCGGTGTCCGGCTTCACAATGCGAGGCGGTCGCACAGCGCCGTCGTGCGCGCCGATGGAACGCTGGTGAGCGGGTCCGAGGCCGGGTCGATCCATCGCCTCGGCGCCCGCCTGCAGGGCCTGGAGGCCTGCAATGGCTGGACCTACTGGCACTACGAGAAAGACGGCGCGCTCGCGCCGATCGACGAACTGCGCACGACGGTGCGCCAGGCCATGGCGTCAGCCGGCGCCTGATCGTTCACGAAGGCGGCGCCCCTCCAGTCTCCGCCCTTGCTGCAAGGCGTCCGGGATTCCGACCCGGGCGCCTTGTCCGTTTCGCCCTGGCGCGATCAGAACAATCCGAGACCCGCCAGATCGGCGCGCAGGCCGGCCGGATCCACGAAGCGGATTGCCTGCCAGCCCGCCGACTTCGCCCCTTCGACATTCGCCGCGCTGTCGTCGATGAACAGCGTCGCTGACGGGTCGAGCCCGAAGGCGCGCGCATGGTGATGGTAGATTTCCGGGTCGGGCTTCAGGAGGCCGACCTCGCCGGACACCGTGATGCCCCGCGACAGGTTCAGGAACGGATACATGGCGCGCGCCTCGACAAAGGTGTCGGCGGCGAAATTCGTCAGCATCGTCACGTCATGCCCGTCGTCGAGCAGCGCCCGCAGGACGTCCACCGTGCCGTCATAGGCATGGCTGACCATCTCCGCCCAGCAGGCGCGGAAGGCGCGGATCTCGGTCTCGAATCCGGGATGGTCGGCGATCGCCAGCGCCTCGGCTTCCGCCCAGCCGCGCCCGCGATCCTGCTCGATGTTCCACGCCGGCGTGCACACCTGCGCGAAGAAGAAGGCGCGCCGCTCGGCATCCGGGATGATGCGGAAAAACGGTATGTCGGGATCGTAGTGGATCAGCACCTTGCCGATGTCGAAGACGATGTGGCGGATTTCAGGCATGCCGACCTCGCTGGGGAATGTCCGTGGCCAGCGCTATGGCCCGCCGCATCACCGTTGGCAACGCTTCGCGATCGAGCGCGTTGTGTTCGACCCAGCGCATGCCCGGCGGCGCCGGCATCCGGCCGACCCTGGCGCGCCAGACGCGCAGGTCCAGTTCGAAATGCGTGAACACGTGCGTGACGGCGCCGCGGGCGCGCCAGTCCGCCGCGAACGGCGCCGCCTCCAGCCCGGTTTCCCCGTCGAGACGGCTGGTGAAATGGCTCGTCGGCGGCTCGCTCATGCCGGCCAGC
>JBATNB010000384.1:0-1701 GCA_049290135.1 Rhizobiaceae bacterium | reverse complement strand
CAGCGCCCGCAGCGTGGCAGCCGCGTCGGAGGAGCCGCCGCCCATGCCTGACGCCGGCGGCAGGTTTTTCTCAAGCGCGATGGCAACCGGCGCGCCAGCCGATCCGGTCGCCTGGCGCAACGCGTCGCGCGCCCGCAGGACCAGATTGGACGCATCGGGCGGCACGGCGTCGGCGAAACGTCCCGAAACCGAAAAGCCGTCGGCATCGGCGCGACCGACGCTGACGCGGTCGCCGGCCCCGGCAAACGCCACGAGCATGTCGAGCAGGTGATAGCCGTCCGGACGCCGGCCGGTCACATGCAGGGCGAGATTGATCTTCGCCGGGGCGAACTCGACGACAGGTGCGGTCACGCGCCCTCAGTCCCGCGGCAGGTGGTATTCGCCGGTTTCGGGATCCTTGACCAGCGTGCCCATCGTGCCGGTCTCGCGCTCCCGTTCGGTGCGGCGCACGCGGGCGGTCACGCGCTCGGCCTCGCGGACGAAGGCCTTGTAGCCAACCCACCCGATGACGCCGAGGGCGGCAATGAGGAGAAGCTGCGGCATGGCGGTGTTTCCGGTTTCCGATGCATTCTAGCGCGAAATGCGCCGGATCAAAGGCCCAAACGCGCCCACGCCGCGCGTTCCTCGAGCGTCTCGGCGAGGCTTGACGTCGCAGCGACCGCGAGGCGTCCGGAAAATCCGAGGCGCCCGGTGAGAAACCCGCGCGACGGCGCGATCACCTTGATGACGGTCTTGTCGCCGTACCGGCCGCGCAGCACCGAGCGCAGGTCGCCGAATCCGTCGACGAGCCCGAGGCCGAGCGCGCGTTGCCCGGTCCAGAACGCGCCGGTGAACAGGTCCGGATCGTCTTTCAGACGAACCCCGCGCCGCGCCTTCACCAGGTCGATGAAGACGGCATGGGCGTCGGCCTGGATCTGCTTCAGCCGCTCGATGTCATCGCCTTTCTCCGGCAGGAACGGGTCGAGAATGGCCTTGTTGCGTCCCGCCGTGTGGACACGGCGCTCCACGCCGATCTTGCGCATCAGTTCGGGGAAGCCGAACGACGCGGTGACGACCCCGATCGAGCCGACGATGGATGAGGGGTCGGCGACGATCTCGTCGGCGGCGCAGGCGATCATGTAGCCTCCGGACGCCGCGGCATCCTCGACGAAGGCGATCACATGCTTGTTCTTTTCCTCGGCCAGATCGCGGATGCGCTTGTGGATGAGGCGCGACTGCACGGCCGAACCGCCGGGCGAATTGACGATCAACGCCACCGCCGCGGCATCCCTGTACTGGAAGGCGCGTTCGATGAGCGGGGCGGCGTTAGCCAAGGACAACCCCTGGCGCATCGGTCCCTGTGCGGCGAAGATGGCGCCCTGCAGGCGGATCACCGGAACGAAGGGCGGGGCCGTGCGCAGGCGGGCAGGCAGGAAACGGTCGATGAAACGGCGCAATGTCGGGCCTCCGCGATTTCGGTTGATGTAGGCGCTCCCGGTGGTTTCGCAACGCTCAATCGGGAAAAAGCGCCAGCGCGCCGTTGATGGCCGCCTCGGCTTCCGGAGCAAAACGACCCGTGCCGTCCTCGTGCAGGATGAGCGGCGGCAGCACCGTCAGCCGCGCGCGCGATCCCTTGCGACCGCGCAGCAGGCAGCGGATGGCCGGCGCATCGGCACGCGGGTGGACGAACCGCGCCTCGATTCCGCCGAACCGGCCAGAAAG
>JBATNB010000383.1:0-1923 GCA_049290135.1 Rhizobiaceae bacterium | reverse complement strand
ATGACTCCCTGCTTCTTCTCACTATGGCTAGCGTCTTTGGCGAAGCGGGAGACCGGCGGCAGCACTTTGGTGATGGCCGTTCCGGTCGTCGTGATGGCACCGTCGCGGAAGGCGGCTTCGAGGAACTTTCGGGTTTCGTCCGGGCGAAGCCCTTCGTCGGCGATGAGCTGGCTGAGTTCGGCCTCGCGGCGGGCGGCCACGAACGCGCGCCATTGGGCATCCACGGCTCCGTCAACCGTGAGCGAATCGACGAAGGCCTCGATGAGGTCCTTCTTGTTGCGCAGGCTTGGACTGGCGTCGACTGCCCGGGAGATCTCGGCGCGCACCTCTTTGTCGTCGCCGTCCCCGAACTCGTCGCGGTGCTTGGTGACCAGCAGCAGGATGTAGTCGACGTTGATCTCGACCTGCTTGATCAGCTCGATCTCGAAGACGACGTCGTCGTGGATCTCCTCCTTCTCGGCGACGCGCTCCTTGCGGAACTCGGCGTAAAGGTCCAGGTAGATGCTGCGGTAGTCCTGGCTTTGGCGAGCAGTCAGCAGTTCGTGGCCGGCGAAGTCGTCAAAGCTGGTGAGGATGTTCTCCAGGCGCAGGATCGCCCCGAAGAGCGCAATGAACGCCTTCTGGGCCTGCTCCCCCACGATCTCCTGCCCCAGTGGGAACGCGTCCAACAGTTCGGTGACCTTGGTCGCGTACTCGGTGTAGTAGTCGCCGTAGGGTTTGAGCAGCACCACGCCACGCGCGTCCTTGTTGCCGAACAGGGCGATGGCGTCGTTGGTCTGCTGTTCGAGCTTGCGGAAGCTGACGATGTTTCCGTAGGTCTTGACCGAGTTCAGAATGCGGTTCGTCCGCGAGTAGGCCTGCAGCAGCCCGTGGGCACGCAGGTTCTTGTCGACGAAGAGCGTGTTGAGGGTGGTGGCGTCGAACCCCGTGAGGAACATGTTGACCACGATCACCATGTCGAGGTCGCGGTTCTTCAGCCGCATCGACAGGTCTTTGTAGTAGTTGCCGAACTGGTCGGACGACGTGTCGTAGCTCGTGCCGAACATGGCGTTGTAGTCCTGGATGGCCCGCTCCAGGAACGAGCGCGCGTCACCGCTGAGACCTGCGGTGTCGAAGCCCTCCTCGTCAAGAGCACCGTCCTCGACCGCGTCGTTGACCCCGTAGGAGTAGATCAGCCCGATCTTGAGCCGTTGATCCGGGGGGAGTTCCTGCTGCCGTGCGGCGAAGTGCTTGTAGTAGGCCTGGGCGGCGTCGATCGAAGCCGTGGCGAAGAGGGCATTGAAACCGCGCACGTAGCTGGCGAGCTTCTTCTCCTCGACCTTGCGTTTGCTCGCGATCACCTGGGCGACGTTGGTGACCGTCGAGAACTGGTAGCTGGTGGCGCGCTTGGTCTTCTGGGCGAAGTGCTCGAGCGTGTAGTCAACGATCCCGAGCAGGCGCTTGGGTGATAACAAAGCGTCCTCGGTGTCGATGGCCTCCACCAGCTTGTCGGTGACGTTGCCGACCTTGACGGTGTTCAGGTAATCCACGCGGAACGGCAGGACGTTCTTGTCTGAGATCGCGTCGACGATCGTGTAGGTGTGGAGCTTCTCGCCGAAGGCCTGCTCGGTGGTGCGCAGGTCCGGCTTGCCGCCGGTGCTGGCGTTGTCGGCGAAGATGGGCGTGCCCGTGAAGCCGAACAGGTGGTAGCGACGGAAGGCCTTGGTGATGGCCGAGTGCATGTCGCCGAACTGGGAGCGGTGGCACTCGTCGAAGATGATGACGACGTGACCGTCGTAGATCGCGTGGCCCTTGTTGGCGCCGATGAAGGTCGACAGCTTCTGGATCGTCGTGATGATGATCCGGGCGCTCGGGTCTTCGAGCTGCTTCTTCAGCACGGCCGTCGAGGCGTTCGAGTTCGCTGCGCCCATCTCGAAGCGGTCG
>JBATNB010000382.1:0-1696 GCA_049290135.1 Rhizobiaceae bacterium | reverse complement strand
TGTCGTGGGCGTCGAGGATGCAGACGTCGGTTCCTTCGGTGGCAGAGTCGAAGACGGCATTGATGATCCACCCATCGTCTTCGGCAGTGCCAGCGGGATTGGGCGCGAACACGCTTTCGCCGACGTGGCCTGTGGGGCCAGCGTTCCACACTTGTCGGCTGCCGTCGGTGTCGTCGTATTTCACGATCGAGTCGAAATCGCCAAGCCGACGATCAGGTGCAATGGCCGAGGACATATAGCGGTACTGGGAAACTACGCCGTTGAACTCGTCATTGATTCTGCAGAAGTCGCCGCCGAGATCATCGGTGAGTTCCCAACCCGCCGTTCCGGCAGCAAGGTCTACCCAGAACTTGGCGGGATATGGCGGGTCGTCGTCGCCAGCAGTTTCATCGAGCGGTGCTGTTGGGTCGATGCCAAAGTTCGGATGCTCGAATCGCGTGCCGGAGAACTCGATGCGGTCTCCGTCGGCCCAACCGTTCCAGAAATGCTGCACATGACCGGGGTCGATCTCAAACCAGTGGATCTCCTCGGCTGACCCCATGCGAGGCAGCACACCAATTCGGGTGCCGTTCTCTGGTCGCCATTGAACCATTGGCCCCTTGCCCAGGTTCGCAACGTCGAACACGATCGGCGAGTCGAGGAACACCGCATGTCGTTCGGTGATGATGAAATCGTGCATCATCACTGGGGCTGCCACTTCGATTTTCGCGCTGTGAACGATCGCGCCGGACGCGCTGACGACGAAGTAGCGGATGACGGGCTCAAAGACCGAGTAGGCGAAGCAGAACATCTCACCGGTTCGGGGATCGAGCCGTGGATGGGCAGTCATGGAGCCCTTCAACGCGCCGCCAAAGTCGTATTCGCCGATTGTGTCGAGTGATTCGGAGACTTCGGTGGGAAGGCCTCCCTCCCAGAGCGCGAGATACTTTCCGGCATGGCGGATGATGTGGGTGTTCGCAGGATTCTTGACGGGACCGGCATCGCCAACCAGGGAGGCGTCGGGGAAATTCATGACATCGCTCAGCCCTGGGTAGACGGCGCGGCCGAGTTTCGCCTCCGCAACAAGGCCCCGCGAGCGAATCCACCGGTTGCTGTAATCCACCCCGCCGGCTTCGTTGAAGTTCACCCGATGCAACATCCCGTCGCCATCGAACATGTGGTACCGGCTGGTGGGTTGGAATGCCGGGTTCGGCCCGTTTCGCACAAAGGAACCACGAAGACCCTCGGGGATCTGGCCGGTCACCTTCAGCGAGACATCGTCAACCTCAACGCCCACGGGGAACAAGTTGCCTGCCAAGTCGGGCTGGTTCTCGAAGTTCGTGACCTGGCCGATCAGCGTGGTTGGTGCGTTCATGTCAACTCCAGATGAGCGTCGAGGTCCAACTGAAGGCTGAACCAGAACAGCAGATTAACAGCGTTCACTTGCTCGGGCAGGCGGTATGCAGGAGGGCTCAGACGGAGCGCTTCGATGGTTGCCGAACGGGGCGGAACTAAGTCCAAAATCAAGGGGTGCTCTAGCGTTGTGACCACATGGCCGCTCCGTCGAATTCTCCCCGTTCAGTTCCGCTTTCCATTCTTGATCTCGCGATCGTCAATTCCGGTGAGGCCATCGCCGATGCGTTCCGAAACGTGGTGGCTGTCGCGCAACTCGCGGAGCGATGCGGATATCGCCGCATTTGGTATGCGGAGCATCACA
>JBATNB010000381.1:0-4017 GCA_049290135.1 Rhizobiaceae bacterium | reverse complement strand
CGCGTGCGCCGCGGGCCGCCGCGAAGCCGGCTTCCTCGAGCACGAGGAATGCCGCGCCCGAACCGCTGACCACACCGCCGCCATCGTTCCCCTGGCGCGCATCGACCGGCTGCCAGGCACCGCGATGCAGATAGCGGCCGAGTTCGTAGATCAGCAGCGAATCGGGGTGTTCGGTCTGGAAGGCGCCGCCGACAAGGGCGTGGGTGGATTGCCCGGCGCGGATGCGCGCAGCGGCAAGCCCCAGCGCCGAAACACCGGCCGATTCCTCGCCCATGAAGGTGCGCGACGATCCCGTCACCTTGTGGACGATGGAGATGTTGCCGGCGAGCAGGTTCGACAATTGCGCCAGGAACAGGGTGGGGCGCAGGTCCGACGTCAGGCGCTCGTTGAGCAGGAGGCCGAGGTCATCGCGGGTCCGGGCGGTCTCGATGATGGCGTCGTCGACGGCAACGTCGCGTTCGCCGCCGGCGGCGGCCACGATCATGTCCATCGTGCCGCAGAGCGCCTCATTGTCCTTCATGCCGGCGTCATCGAGCGCCAGCCCGGCGGTGAAGGTGCCGAGCCGCTGCCAGGTTTCCATCTGGCGCTGATCCTGGCGCTTCGGGATCTGCGTGGACCAGTCGATCTCGGGCAACTTGTGGATGACGAACGGCGGATACCAGGCGGCGTCCGGTTCGGGCGCCAGCGCCGGATCGGCAAGCGCGGCGGCATGGGCGTCCAGCCCGACGCCGAGGGTCGAGACGAGGCCGATTCCGGTGATGACGACGGTGCGGTCGTTCATGGTCCCCTTCGCGCGCGGGACGACTTCAGGCGGCCTTGGCGGCCACCAGCGAATCGATCTTGGCGCAGAGATTCTTCAGGACGAAATATTCCTCGGTCGACACCACGCCGTCATTGACCTCCTGGGTCCACTTTTCCAGCGGGATCTTGATGCCGAATTCCTTGTCGATGGCGAACACGATGTCGAGGAAATCGAGGCTGTCGATGCCGAGGTCGTCGATCGTGTGGCTATCCGGCGTGATCGTGTCGCGCTCGATGCCGGATGTCTCGGCGATGATGTCGGCGACTTTGTCAAACGTTGTCGACACGCGTTCCGTCCTTCCATTCCTGTCAGTCGGCGCGGAATAGACGCTTTTTCCGGTCGGGGGAAGGGCCAAGGTGCCGGTTGCCGGCGGCCGGCGCATTGCCTTGCGGCACGTTTGCGCCTAACGCCCGGCCATGTCGGACGCCGCGGGCACCATCGTTTTCGTTTTCAGCCTGATCGCGCTTGGCTACCTGGCCGCGCTGGCGGGATTGCTGAAGGCGGAGACCGGCGACGCCCTGGCCGATTTCACCGTGGCGGTGGCGATTCCGGCGCTGCTGTTCCGCACCATGGCCAATGCGCATTTCGGCGATGTTTCACCTTTTCTGCTGTGGGCGACCTATTTCTGCGCGGTCGGCGTGACGTGGGCCATCGGCGAGATCACGGTGGTCAGGCTGTTCGGGCGCGAGCGCCGGTACGGCGTGATCGGCGGGCTTTCCGCGTCGTTCTCCAATCTCGCCATGCTGGGCATTCCGATCATCCACGGCATCCATGGCGAGGCGGGATTCACCGTGCTGTCGGTCATCCTGTCGGTGCACCTGCCGTTCATGATGACACTGTCGACAATCGAGCATGAATGGGTGGCGCGCGGCGCCGGGCTGAATGCGCGGGCGCTCCTGGCGGGGATCCTGCGCAATCTCGTGCGCAACCCGCTGATCATCGGCATCCTGTCCGGCCTTGCGTTCCGCGCCACCGGTCTCGACCTGCCCGATCTGCCGGAGCGGATCGTCGACGGGTTCGCCGGCGTCGCCGGCACGATCGCCGCCTTTTCGCTCGGCCTGTCGCTGCGCAAGTTCTCGCTGAGCGGCAATGTGCGCCCGGCGCTGGCGCTCTCGGCGGTCAAGCTGCTGGTGCTGCCGACGGCCGCGCTCGGCTTCGCGCTGCTTTTCGGCCTGCCGGCGCTGCCGGCGCGGGTGGTGCTGACGGGAGCGGCCCTGCCGACCGGGCTCAATGTCTGGCTGATCGCCATGCGGTTCGGCGTGGGCCAGGCGCTTTCGGCCAACACGATGATGCTGACGATGATCGCCGGCCTGGCGAGCCTGGCGTTCTGGACCCATGTGGCGGTCATGGTGTTCGGCTGACACGGTTGCGCCGCGCCATGCCGCCGCGGGACGTTGCAGGCCGCCCGTCAAAGGCGCTAGGTTCAGGCCACATGCCGACAGCGCCATTCGAGGCGCCGCGGCCAGGCGATTTGTCCCAGGGAGACCATGATGTTGCGCAAGTTCAGCCATTTCCAGCGTGAAGCCAATCTGATCGGCGGCCAGTGGGTGCAGGCCGACAGCGGCCAGACGCTCGACGTGGTCAATCCGGCCAACGGCCAGCGGATCGGCGTTGTGCCGAAATCCGGGCGCGCGGAAACGCGGCGCGCCATCGAGGCGGCACAGGCGGCATTCGGCGAATGGTCGAAGCGCTCGGCACTCGATCGTTCCAAATTGCTGCGCAAGCTGCATGACGCGATCATGGACAACCAGGAGGCGCTGGCCGAACTGCTGACCCTGGAACAGGGCAAGCCGCTTTACGAATCGCGGGGCGAGGTCGGCATGTCGGCGGCCTATGTGCTGTGGTTCGCCGAGGAGGGCCGTCGCACCTACGGCGACATCGTGCCTTCGCCCTGGGCGGACCGGCGCATCCTGGTGACCAAGGAGCCGGTCGGCGTCATCGCCGCGATCACGCCGTGGAATTTCCCCTCGTCGATGCTGGCGCGCAAGCTCGGCCCGGCGCTCGCCGCCGGCTGCACGGCGGTGGTCAAGCCGGCCTCGGCCACGCCCTATTCGGGCCTGGCCTGGGGCGTGCTGGCCGAGGAGGTCGGCTTCCCGGCCGGCGTCGTCAACGTCGTGACCGGATCGTCAGGGCCGATCGGCGACGAGATCTGCGAAAACCCGCTGGTGAGAAAGATCACCTTCACCGGCTCCACCGAGGTCGGCAAGGTGCTGATGACCAAGGCGTCCGCGACGGTGAAGAAGGTTTCGATGGAACTTGGCGGCAACGCGCCGTTCATCGTGTTCAACGATGCCGACATCGACCGCGCCGTCGAAGGCGCCATCGTCGCCAAATACCGCAATTCCGGCCAGACCTGCGTGTGCACCAACCGCTTCCTGGTGCAGTCGGGCGTCTATGACCGGTTCGTGGAGAAGCTGGTCGCGGCGACCAACCAGCTCAAGGTCGGAAACGGCCTCGAGGACGGCGTCAAGCAGGGGCCGCTGATCGACGAAGGCGCGGTCGAGAAGGTCGAGGAACTGATCGCCGACGCCACCGCGAAGGGCGGGCAGGTCGTCGCCGGCGGCGCGCGGCACGTGCTCGGCGGCTCGTTCTTCCAGCCGACGGTGATCGCGCATGCCAAATCCGACATGCGCTTTTCCACCGAGGAAATCTTCGGCCCGGTGTCGCCGGTGTTCTCCTTCGACACGGAGGAGGAGGCGATCGCCATGGCGAACGCAACCGAATACGGCCTTGCCTGCTACTTCTATACCGGCGACCTCGGCCGCGCGTTCCGCGTCATGGAGAAGCTGAAATACGGCCTGATCGGCGTCAACGAAGGGCTGATCACCACGGTCGAGGCGCCGTTCGGCGGCCTGAAGGAATCCGGCCTCGGCAAGGAAGGCGGGCATCAGGGCATCGAGGACTATCTCGACAGCAAATATGTCTGCATCGGCGGCATGGGACTGTAACGGACACGACCCGGCCGGTCAGGGCATCCACAAGGCCGGGCGCATCCACGGGGCGGGCGGGGCAAGCGTGCCCCGGATCGTCTCGCTCCCCGGCCCAAGCGCCAGGGACTGCCATGCATCGCGCCATTCGGGCGGGATCGGGCATGGCGTGGCGATGTCGCGTTCGGGCGTGAACCCGAACCGGCCGTAATAGGCCGGATCGCCGAGGACCAGGGCCTTTGCCGCGCCGCGTCCGGCCATGCCCTCCAAGCCGGCGCGGAGCAGCGC
>JBATNB010000380.1:0-2049 GCA_049290135.1 Rhizobiaceae bacterium | reverse complement strand
CCCGCTGACGCGGCACCAGAACAGCGAACCGTCGGCGCGCGCCATGATCCGCTCGTCGCCATAGGCGCCGGTGCGCCGCAGCGGCCCGAGGCCGATCTCGCCGGTGCGCAGGAATTCCTCGCGCGACGGGTAGAGGATTGCCAGCGACTGGCCGACCAGCGCCTCGCGGCGATAGCCGAACATCGCGGCGAAGGCCGGATTGCACGCCGTGATCGTCCGGCGTTCGGCCATGACGATGCCGATCGGCGCGTTCATGTAGGCGTCATGGTCCGGATCGGTGCGCATGAGCCATCGTTAGCGTAGTTCCGCGGTATTGAAAGCAGCGGGCGCACGGCGATACTGGTCCGGTCGTGGAAATCGGATCGGGCGGCATGAACATCGCACTCTGGCTCCAGCGCGCAGGCGTGCTCCATCCCGGCAGCCCGGCGCTGTTCCACGGGCTCGAGCCGATTGCCGACTACGCCCTGTTTACGCGGCGGGCAGCGGCGATCGGCGGCGCGCTGGTCCGCCGGCACGCCATCATGCCCGGCGATCGCGTGGCGATCTTTGCACGGAACACGACCGCCTATCTCGAAGCGCTCTGGGGCGTCTGGTTCGCCGGCGCCGCCGTGGTGCCGGTCAATGCCAAGCTGCATCCGCGCGAGGCCGCCTACATCGTCGAAAACGCCGGCGCGAAGCTTGCCTTCGTCACCGCCGATCCCGGCGAAGGGCTTGCCGCGGCGATGGCCGGGACAGCGCTGGCGACCATCGACCTCGACTCGCCGCATTTCTCGCAATCGCGGCAGGACGATCCGCTGCCCGCGCCGGTGTCGCGGTCGCGCGACGACCTTGCCTGGCTGTTCTACACCTCGGGCACCACCGGCCGGCCGAAGGGGGTGATGATCACCCACGGCAACATCCATGCGATGGCTTTTTCCTACTTCGTCGACGTCGACGAGGTGCGCGCCGCCGACGCCGCCTTCTACGCGGCGCCGCTCAGCCACGGGGCGGGTCTCTACTGCGTCCAGCATGTCATGAAGGCGGCGCGCCATGTCGTGCCGGTATCGGGCGGGTTCGATCCGGCCGAAATCCTCGACGCCGCCGCCGCGCTCGGCGACCTGCACATGTTCGCGGCGCCGACGATGGTGCGCCGGCTGGTCGATCATGCCCGCGCCACCGGGCGTTCGGGCGAGGGCATCCGCACCATCGTCTATGGCGGCGGGCCGATGTACCTGGCCGACATTGTCGAGGCGGTCGACGTGCTCGGTCCGCGCTTCTGCCAGATCTACGGCCAGGGCGAGAGCCCGATGACGATCACGGCGCTGCCGCGCGGGCTTGTCGCCGACCGGGCGCATCCGCGCTGGCGCGAGCGCCTTGCCTCGGTCGGCACGGCGCAGTCCTGCGTCGAGGTGCGGGTCGTCGATGCGCGCGGCGCGGATCTTCCCGTCGGCCAGACCGGCGAGATCATCGTGCGCGGTGCGCCGGTGATGGCCGGCTACTGGGGAAACGAGGCGGCAACCGCGAGCGCCATCCGCGACGGCTGGCTGTGGACCGGCGATCTCGGCGCGCTCGACGCCGATGGCTTCCTGACGCTCAGGGACCGGTCCAAGGACCTGATCATCTCCGGCGGCACCAACATCTATCCGCGCGAGGTGGAGGAGGCGCTGCTGCTGCATCCGTCGGTGCATGAGGTGTCGGTGATCGGCGCGCCCGATCCGGAATGGGGCGAGAATGTCGTCGCCTTCGTCGTGCTGGCGCCGGGCGCGGCCGCAAGCGATGCGGAATTCGACCGCCACTGCCTTGACCACATTGCCCGGTTCAAGCGCCCGAAGGCCTACCGGTTCATCGAGACCCTGCCGAAGAACAATTACGGCAAGGTGCTCAAGACCGAACTCCGCGCCCTACTCGCAACGCAACGGAAAGACCCATGACCGAACGCCATCTCGAAGGAAAGACCGCGCTTGTCACCGGTTCGGCGCAGGGGATCGGGCTGGCGATCGCCCTCAGCCTGGCGCGGACCGGCGCCCGCGTGATGCTCCACGGGCTGGCCACGGCCGAACAGGCCGGCGA
>JBATNB010000379.1:0-1587 GCA_049290135.1 Rhizobiaceae bacterium | reverse complement strand
TAAGCGCGAGGGAGACGCGGCTGCGCGGGCCAGCGGTTACGAAACCTGCTCCCACGAGATTTTTACGCGGCTGTTCGGGGCATTCTGCTGCGTGATCATCGACCCGTCGGCCGACCGGGTGCTGATCGCAATAGACCGCCTGGGCCAGCACTCCATGTACTACCATACCGAAGCAGGCACGTTGTCGTTTGGCAGCTTCGCCGCAGGTGCCCTGCTGTGCAGCGACACCGAGGCGCAGTTGTTGCACCAGGGGATTTATAACTACGTCTACTTCCACATGGTGCCAAGCCCAGGCTCCGTTTATCGGGCACTCAACAAACTGCCAGGTGCGCATTATCTGGACTACCAGGGCGGGACAAGTCGGTTGGTGAATTACTGGTGCCCGCGATTTTCCGACTCCGCCGACAACCAGTCGCGGGAGAGTTCATCCCGCCAACTGCGCGCATTACTGAAGTCATCGGTGCAACGATGCCTGCCGGCCGGCGGAAAAGTGGGCGCATTCCTCAGCGGCGGCCTGGATAGCTCCACGGTAACCGGCATGCTCGCCGAACTGAGTGATCGGCAAGCTGAAGCGTATTCCATTGGCTTTGCCGCGGACGGCTACGACGAAATGGCCTACGCCAGACTGAGTGCAAAACACTTCGGCGTCACGCTGAACGAGTACTATGTCACCCCTGAAGACGTGGTGAATGCCCTGCCCACCATCGCCACCAGTTACGATGAACCCTTTGGCAACTCCTCTGCATTACCGGCCTATTTCTGCGCGAAAATGGCGGTGGAAAACGGCGTCGATATCCTGCTCGCGGGCGACGGCGGCGACGAGTTTTTTGGCGGCAACGAGCGTTATGTCAAGCAGCGGGTGTTTGAGCACTACAGGCATATTCCCGTACCGCTGCGCAAGGCGCTGGTGGAACCGCTTGTTAACATACTGCCTGCGAGCTTGCCGCTGGTTGCCAAAGCGGAAAGCTATATCGCGCAGGCAAATACGCCACTCCCGGATCGCATGCAGAGCTACAACTTCCTGCACCGACACGCCGCAACCGAGATTTTCTCGGATGCATTTTTGCATGATGTTGACACCAGCTTGCCGCTGCAACTGCTGCGCTCCATCTATCACCGCCCCGATCCGGCTTCCAGCCTGAACCGGATGCTCTACCTTGACTGGCAAATCACGCTGGCAGATAACGACCTGCGCAAGGTTAGCCATATGTGCGCGCTTGCGGGGGTCGACGTAGCCTATCCCATGCTGGATGACGAACTGGTCGAATTCTCCTGCAACGTGCCAAGTGCCTGGAAGATCAAGGGCAACAATTTGCGCCATTTCTATAAGCAGGCGCTAACCGGTTGGTTGCCGCGGGAGACGATCGAAAAGACCAAGCAGGGCTTCGGCCTGCCCTTCGGCGTGTGGATGCAAACCTACCAGCCACTGCGCGAAATGGCCTATGACAACCTGCTGAAACTCAAAAGCAGGGGCATGGTTCGTCCCGACTTCATTGACAAGGCGATTGAGATGCATCAGAGCCAGCATGCCGCCTACTATGGCGAGCTGGTGTGGATTTTCACTGTGTTGGAATTGTGGATGCAGGG
>JBATNB010000378.1:0-5451 GCA_049290135.1 Rhizobiaceae bacterium | reverse complement strand
CCGCCGGCGCGAGCGGCCTGCCGCTGCCGCGGTTCGTCAGCCTCAAGTCGGCGCGGGTCAATCTGCGGGTCGGACCCGGCCGCGACTACGCCGTCGACTGGATGTACATGAAGCCCGGCCTGCCGATGGAGATCATCCAGGAATATGACACCTGGCGGCGGGTCCGCGATTCGGAAGGCACGGAAGGCTGGATTAACCAGTCGCTGCTGTCGGGCAAGCGCACCGGCGTGGTCGCGCCCTGGCAGCGCGGCAAGGCCGCCACCATCGCCATGCGCGCCGACGCGGCGGCGACCTCGGCGACGGTGGCCGAGATCGAGCCCGGCGCCATCGGCACGGTCGGCCGATGCGACGGGCAATGGTGCCGCATGACGTTTGCCGGCCGCGACGGCTATGTCGAGCAGGGGCTGGTGTGGGGCGTCTATCCCGACGAGACGATCGACGACTGACGGCGCCTCAGGCGCGCTTCGGCCTCAGCCGCACCACAACGTCGACATTGACGATCTCGTAGCCCTCCGGCGCGGCCGGCAGGTTCGACACGGCGACCGTCGGGTCGTCGATGTCGATGATCGTGTTCGATCCCTCGACGAAGAAATGATGGTGGTTGGACACGTTGGTGTCGAAATAGGCCTTGGTTCCCTCGATCGCGATGGAGCGCAGGAGCCCGGCGTCGGTGAACTGGTGCAGCGTGTTGTAAACGGTCGCCAGCGAGACGCGCACCCCCTCGGCGAACGCCTCGGCATGCAGCTGCTCGGCGGCGACATGGCGATCGCCCATGCGGAACAGGATGTCGGCAAGGGCGATGCGCTGGCGGGTCGGGCGCAGGCGCGCCGTCCGCACCATCGCCTCGGCATTGCGCAGTCGTTGGCAAAAATTGACCTGCATCGCGCTTTTCCACAACATGCTCGCCGCCGGATCGAGCCAATCCGCCGCGGTGGCAATATATTCCCCTCGCCGGTCCAGTTCAATATGCCGAACGGGGCGGGTTGGTCGCAGCGTCGAAGGTCGAACGACGCGGCGGTTTTCCGCGGGCGCGCTCCTGTGTTAGGGACTGCTGGCAGCAATTGGAAGAACGGGCAGGAACAGATGGCGGACCGGAAATCGAGCTACACCTACGAGGACCTGCTGGCCTGCGGCCGCGGCGAGTTGTTCGGCCCGGGCAACGCGCAGCTTCCCGCCCCGCCGATGCTGATGTTCGATCGCATCACCGACGTCTCCGAGGACGGTGGCGCCTTCGGCAAGGGCTACATCCGCGCCGAACTCGACATCAGGCCCGATCTCTGGTTCTTTCCCTGCCACTTCATCGGCAATCCGATCATGCCGGGATGCCTCGGGCTCGACGCCATGTGGCAGCTTACCGGCTTCTACCTCGGATGGCTCGGCGAACCCGGCTACGGCATGGCGCTGTCGACGGGCGAGGTGAAGTTCAAGGGCATGGTCACGCCGAAGACCAGGCTGGTCGAGTACGGCATCGACTTCAAGCGCGTCATGCGCGGCCGCCTGGTGCTCGGCATCGCCGACGGCTGGCTGAAGGCGGACGGCGAACAGATCTACGCCGCCAGCGATCTCAAGGTCGGCCTGTCGAGCGTCAGCTCGGCGGCGGCGAAGACGTGATTTCATTGGCATCGGCCAGAACCGGGAGCAGGACATGAGACGGGTTGTGGTGACCGGACTGGGCATCGTGTCGTCGATCGGCAACAATGCCGACGAAGTGACGCAATCGCTGCGCGCGGCGCGTTCGGGGATCAGCTTCTCCGACCAGTTCGCCGAGCATGGCTTCAAGTGCCAGGTGTGGGGCCGGCCGACGCTGGACCCGGCGTCGCTGGTCGACCGGCGGGCGCTGCGCTTCCTTTCCAATGGCGGCGCCTGGAACCATGTGGCGATGGACCAGGCGATCGCCGATTCCGGGCTCGAGGCCGGCGACATCACCAACGAGCGCACCGGCATCATCATGGGCTCGGGCGGACCGTCCACCCACACCATCGTCGAGGCGGCGGAGATCACGCGCAAGAACGGCAGCCCCAAGCGCATCGGCCCGTTCGCCGTGCCCAAGGCGATGTCGTCCACGGCGTCGGCGACGCTGGCGACCTGGTTCAAGATCCACGGCGTCAACTATTCCATCTCCTCGGCCTGCGCCACCTCGGCGCACTGCATCGGCAATGCCTTCGAACTGATCCAGTGGGGCAAGCAGGACGTCATGTTCGCCGGCGGGCACGAGGATCTCGACTGGACCATGTCGAACCTGTTCGACGCGATGGGCGCCATGTCGTCGAAATTCAACGACAATCCGGCCTCCGCCTCGCGCGCCTACGACATCGACCGCGACGGGTTCGTCATCGCCGGCGGATCGGGCGTCGTCGTGCTGGAGGAGCGCGAGCGCGCCATCGCCCGCGGCGCGCGCATCTATGCCGAACTGGTCGGCTACGGCGCCACCTCGGACGGCTACGACATGGTGGCCCCGTCGGGCGAAGGCGCGGCGCGCTGCATGCGCAATTCCATCGCCGGCGTCGCCGGCCCGGTCGACTACATCAACACCCACGGCACCTCCACGCCGGTCGGCGACCAGCGCGAAATGGCGGCCATCCGCGAGGTCTTCGGCGCGGCGATGCCGGCGATCTCGTCGACGAAGTCGCTCACCGGCCACTCGCTCGGCGGCGCCGGCGCGCAGGAAGCCATCTACTCGATCCTGATGATGCAGGCCGGGTTCATCGCCAAGAGCGCGCACATCCAGACGCTCGACCCGGAGTTCGAGGGCATGAACATCGTGCGCGAGCGCATCGACAATGCACGCATCGACACGGTGCTGTCGAACTCGTTCGGGTTCGGCGGCACCAACGCGACGCTCGTCTTCCAGCGCCACGCCTGATCCGGGAGCATGTCATGGGCGGTTTGATGCAGGGCCGGCGCGGCCTCGTCATGGGGGTTGCCAACGACCATTCCATCGCCTGGGGCATCGCAAGGGCCCTGGCGAACGAAGGCGCGCAGATCGCCTTCACCTACCAGGGCGAGGCGTTCGGGCGACGGGTGAAGCCGCTGGCCGAATCGGTCGGCTCGTCGCTGGTGCTGCCCTGCGACGTGGAGGATCTGGCGACCGTCGATGCCGTGTTCTCGACGCTCGAGCGCGAATGGGGCGGCATCGATTTCCTCGTCCACGCCATCGGCTTTTCCGACAAGAACGAGCTGAAGGGGTTTTACGCCGACACGACGCGCGACAATTTCGTGCGCACCATGGTCATCTCCGCCTTCTCCTTCACCGAGGCGGCGCGCCGGGCCGCGCGCCTGATGCAGCCGGGCGGCGCCATGCTGACGCTCACCTATGCCGGGTCGACGCGGGTGATGCCGAACTACAATGTCATGGGTGTCGCCAAGGCGGCGCTTGAGGCGAGCGTGCGCTACCTGGCGGCCGATTTCGGCCCCGCGGGGCTGCGCGTCAACGCGATTTCGGCCGGCCCGATCCGCACGCTGGCGGGCGCCGGGATCACGGATGCGCGGCAGATGTATGCCTGGCAGGCGCGCAATGCGCCGCTGCGGCGCAACGTCACCATCGAGGATGTGGGCGGCGCCGGGCTCTACCTGCTGTCGCCGCTGTCGGCGGGCGTCACCGGCGAGGTGCATTTCGTCGATTCCGGCTTCCATGCCACCTCGATGCCGACGCTCGACATTCTCAAGGCGCTCGACGAATCCGGGCCGGCGTGACCCGCCGGGCGAACGACCTGCTTCGCCGTTCGCTAAAATTCGAATTTTCGCCTGAAGCCGGGCTTAACACGCGCCTGCTATGCCTGTCCGCGAGGGGTAGCCATGGCGGAACAGACGAATCCTTTCAGGACGCAGACCTTCCGGCTGATCACGATCAGCGCGGCGGGGCTCGGCAGCTTCGTGCTCGGCATGTGGGGCCTGCGCCAAGTCATCTCCAATTCCTACCGGAATTTCGATCCCTCGACGCTTGCCGCCGTCATCGCCGCGCTATGCGCGCTGGCCGCCTCGATCGCGACCATGGCGTTCTTCGCCGGCGTCGACGAGTCCAAGGACTTCGTCCGGCGCGAGACCTATTTCGACAAGCTCACCGGGCTGCTTGGCCGTGGCGCCATGATGGATGCGCTCGCCAACGCCATCAGCGATGTCGAGCGGACCGGCAAGCCGGCCTTCCTCATCGACCTCGACATCGACCGGTTCAAGGCCATCAACGATGCGATCGGCTATGCGCAGGGCGACGACCTCATCCGCCGCTTCGCCGAGCGCCTGCGCTCGATCGCGCCGCCGGCCTCGGTGATCGGCCGCATCGGCGCGGGCGAGTTCGCCGTGCTGATCTCGCTCGACGGCTTCTCCATCGCCACCGTGGAGCGCCTCGTCCACCGGATGATGGAGCCCTATCACCTGCGCTCGCACATGCAGTCGGTCAACATTTCGGCCGGCATCGTGGCGCTGCCCAAGGACGGGCGCGAGCCGGCGCAGCTGCTGCGGCGCTGCAATCTGGCGCTCCAGCACGCCCGTGCCTCCGGCGCCGGCAACTGGTCGGTCTTCCATGCCGAGATGGGCGCGGAGGCCGATTACCGGCAGTGGATCGAATCCGAGCTTGCCACCGCCTTCCGGCGCGGCGACTTCGACGTCTACTACCAGCCGCAGCTCAACCTGCTCAGCGGCGAGATCGTCGGCTACGAGGCGCTCATCCGCTGGCGTCACCCCGATCGCGGCATGATCCCGCCGATGGAATTCATTCCGGTGGCCGAGGAAACCGGCATGATCGCGCAGATCGGCGAATGGGTGCTGCGCAAGGCCTGCGCCGACGCGCATCACCTTCCGGATCATTGCGCGGTCGCGGTCAATCTGTCGCCCGTGCAGTTCTCCGGCCGCGACATCGTCTCGATCGTGCGCAAGGCGCTCAACGAATCCGGCCTGCCGGCCTCGCGCCTCGAGCTTGAAATCACCGAATCGGCGATGATGCAGGACAAGGAGCGCGCCGCGCTGGTGCTGAAGGACCTCGCCGAACTCGGCGTGTCGGTCGCGGTCGACGATTTCGGCACCGGCTATTCCAACCTCGCCTACCTCATCGACTTCTCGTTCCAGAAGCTCAAGATCGACCGCTCGTTCGTCTCGCGCCTGAGCGAGAACGAATCGACCGGCGCGGTGGTGTCGACCATCGTCGGCTTGTCGCGGGCGCTGGGCGTGCGCACCATCGCGGAAGGGGTGGAGACCGAGGACCAGGCGGTGCTGCTGAAGGCGGCGGGCTGCGATGTCGTGCAGGGCTATTTCTACGGCCGGCCGGAGCCGCTCGTCGTGCGCGACGGCGAAGCCAGGACCATGCGCGCCGCCTGACGGTTCAAAGCCGCGCCCACAGCACCTTGTAGGTCGAATCGCGCGCCGTCTCGCCAGACTGGCGGAAGAGGCCGGCCAGCGTCTTCTCGTAGGGCAGGCCGCGGTTGGCGACCAGGTACAGGCGCCCGCCGGGCCTCAGTG
>JBATNB010000377.1:0-2996 GCA_049290135.1 Rhizobiaceae bacterium | reverse complement strand
GGATGGCGACACCGGCGGCGACCGGCGCGCCGTAGCCCTTGAGGACGGCCTTCGCCTGGTATTCGTGGATGTTCATGCCGCGATCCTCACTTCTTGCCCTTGAGCGCCGGCGCGATGCCGGCGCAGGCCTCGCACAGGCCGCGCACGGCGGTCACCGACTTGGCGAACATCTTCTTTTCCGCCGCGTTGAAGTCGATCTCGATGACACGCTCGACACCGCCGGCGCCGATGACCACCGGCACGCCGACATACATGTCGGAGACGCCGTACTGGCCGGCCAAATGCGCGGCGCAGGGCAGCACGCGCTTCTTGTCCTTCAGGAAGGATTCCGCCATGGCGATGGCGGAGGCCGCAGGCGCGTAGTAGGCCGAGCCGGTCTTCAGGAGCCCGACGATCTCGCCGCCGCCCTTGCGGGTGCGCTCGACGATGGCGTCAAGGCGCTCCTTCGAGGTCCAGCCCATCTTGATGAGGTCCGGCAGCGGAATGCCGGCGACGGTGGAATGGCGCACCATCGGCACCATGTCGTCGCCATGGCCGCCGAGCGTCATGGCGTGCACGTCCTCGACGGACACCTTGAACTCGTCGGCGAGGAAATAGCGGAAGCGGGCCGAATCGAGCACGCCGGCCATGCCGACCACCATGTTCTTCGGCAGGCCGGAGAATTTCTGCAGCGCCCAGACCATGGCGTCGAGCGGGTTGGTGATGCAGATGACGAATGCCTTCGGCGCGTATTTCCTTATGCCGGCGCCGACCTGCTCCATAACCTTCAGATTGATGCCGAGCAGGTCGTCGCGGCTCATGCCGGGCTTGCGCGGCACGCCGGCGGTGACGATGCACACATCCGCGCCCTCGATGGCGGCATAGTCGTTGGCGCCGGTGTAGCGTGTGTCGAAGCCGTCGACGGGCGAGCTCTCGGCAATGTCGAGGCCCTTGCCCTGCGGGATGCCCTCGGCGATGTCGAACATCACCACGTCGCCGAGTTCCTTCAGGCCGATCATGTGGGCGAGGGTGCCGCCGATCATGCCGGAGCCGATCAGGGCGATCTTCTTGCGTGCCATGGTGCCGTTCCTTCTCAAACCGGCGCCGGGTCGCTTCGCCCGGCGCGAATGCTGTGTCCGCGGGCATGACGCCCATTGTGGCGGTGCGGTTTAACGTCGCGCACGAAAAAAACAACCGATTCTTTCGGACTATGGTTTTTCAATCGGTTAGATTGCTCGCGGTTTACGTAAACGTCAAAATCCATTCAACTTTTCGTGTGGGGCGCGGTCGTTTCGCGACGCGTCGGCCAACGTCGCGCATCGAAGTCGGCCCAATGGAGGGCAAGGCGATGCGGGCATCGGTGCGAAGGGTGACGCAAGCCGCCACGGGTGTCGAGGATCGCGGCGCCGGCGCCGACATCACCGTCGCACCGGTCAATGACGGGCCGGTGACGATCCGGCTGGACAGCAAGGCGCGCCGAAGGCGCCGTCAGCCGGCGTCCGGCGAGCCCCAGCCATCGGCGCGCATCTCGTTCAGCCGCGAGGCGGTGCGGGCGAATTCGAAACGCTCGTGGCCCGAGGTCAGCGCGCACAGCCTGTCCGGCTCGGCGGCGGCCGACGCGTGCAGCGTGACGCGGCGGTCATAGAGCGTGTCGACGAGCAGGATGAAGCGCCGCGCGGCGTTGCGCACGGAATTGTCCATCACCGGCACATGGTCGAGAAACAGCGTATCGCGGCCGTCGAGGATCGCCAGATAGTCGCGCGCGGCGAGCGGCGCCTCGCACAGTTCGGCGAAGGTGAAGCGCAGCGCCGTCCCGGCGGCGCGGGGCAGGACAACGCGGCGGCCCTTGACGGTGACGGCCTCGGCGCGCTCGGGGCCGAAGGCGGCGAAGGCGGTATCCATCGCCCGGATCGAGGCGGCGTCGTCGGGCACGTGGAAGCGACGGGCCGCTTCATCGCGACCCTGGCGATAATCGCGCTCGCCATCGAGCGACAGCGTGTCGACATGGGCGGCAAGCACGCGCAGGAAAGGCAGGAACAGCGAACGGTTGAGCCCGTCCCGGTAGAGGTCGTCCGGGGCGACGTTGGAGGTGGCGACGAGGACGACGCCTTCGGAAAACAGCGCGGTGAACAGCCGCGACAGGATCATGGCGTCGGCGATGTCGGTGACGGAGAATTCGTCGAAACACAGTAGCCAGGCTTCCGCCGCCAGCGCGCGCGCCACGGGCGGGATCGGGTCCTCCTCCTTCGTCCGCCCGGCCTTGAACTCCTGGCGGTGGCGATGGATGCGGTCGTGCACGTCGGCCATGAAATCGTTGAAATGGGCGCGGCGGCGCGACGGCGTCTGCGCGGCATCGAAGAACAGGTCCATCAGCATGGTCTTGCCGCGGCCGACCGCGCCATGGATGTAGAGGCCGCGCAAAGGCTCCCTCGGCCGTCCACGCGCGAACAGCCAGCCGAGGGGGCTCGACTTGCGCGACAATTGCCGGCGGGTGACGGCTTCCGACAGGCGGTCGAGGCGGCGCAGCACAAGGCGCTGGCGCGAATCGGAAACGATATCGCCGGCGCGCACGAGCGCATCGTAGCGGCGCGTGATGGGATCGTCGTGCGCGCCGTCCGGCCCGGTGTCGCTCAAGCGGCCATCGCCTTCATTCGCAGGCGCGCGTCAGCGCGACAGGGTGATCGGCTGGCCGCCCGTGGTCTGGCCGTCGAAACGACCGGCTCCGGAGGCATAGAGGCGCGCCAGCGGGCTGCCATTGTCGTCATAGAGCACAAGCTGCTTGCCGGACGCCGACCAGGATTTCACCGTATCGATGGGGGCGGGGCATTTCAGCGGCCCGGCGCGAAAGCCCTGGCCATACTTGGTCTGCGGCGTGGCGAGCTTGCAGCTCTGCCCCGACAGGTTGACGCTCCACACCCCCGCCACGGCGGACGGCGTGACTTCCGGCGCGTTGGCGGCGGCCACCTCGACCGGCTTCGGCGCTTCGGCCGTTTCGGAGGCCGGCGCCTCGGGGAAGG
>JBATNB010000376.1:0-8600 GCA_049290135.1 Rhizobiaceae bacterium | reverse complement strand
GCCCTGCGCCTCGCCGCGACCGATCGCCAGGACTTTTCCAATGACCGACGCCGCCATGGACAACGCCGCAATCCGCCGGAACTACCTGGCGATGGCGCGCCAGAAGCAGACCTATGGCGGCATCCTGCTTCTGGTGTTCGTGCTGCTGATGGCGTCCGGCTTCACGCTCGCCGAGCGCCGCAATGCCGGCGGTTTTCTGGACGGAATCCACCAGTTCTTCGATTTCCCCGCCGAAGTGATTTCGGAAGCGGCGCGCAATGCGGCCAATCTTCCCGAACTGTTCGTCAAGTTCCTGCCGTCCCTGCTTGAAACCATCAACATCGCCGCGGTGTCCACGCTTGTCGGCGGGCTGATCGCGGTCATGCTGTCGCTGTTGTCGACGCGCGGCCTGGCGCCCTGGCCACGCATGATCCCGCTGTTCCGCCGCACCATGGATGGCATGCGCGCGATTCCCGAGATCGTCATCGCCCTGGTGCTGATTTTCATCCTCGGCGGCGGACCGGTCCCGGCGATGATCGCCATCGCCTTTCACACCGCCGGCGCGCTCGGCAAGCTGTTTTCCGAAGTCAACGAGAATGCCGACCTGAAGCCGGTCGAAGGGCTCGCCTCCGTCGGCGCGACATGGGGCCAGCGCATGTGGCTCGGTGTCATGCCGCAAGTCGCGCCGAACTGGCTCTCCTACGCCCTGCTGCGCTTCGAGATCAACGTGCGCGCTTCCGCCATCCTTGGCTTCGTCGGCTCGGGCGGCATCGGTTACGACCTCAAGACGGCGCTGCAATGGGGCCAGGGCCGCTACGACGAGGTGGTGGCGATCTTCATCCTGCTCTTCGTCTCCATCGTGGTGTTCGACCAGACGTCGAGCCATTACCGCAATCGCCTGGTCAAGGGGACCTGAAATGACCATCGCAATCGCCGCCGACCTGCGCGCCGAAACGCTCGCCGTCTTCGGGCGCAGGCGGCTGGTGAAGATGGCGGTTCCGGTCGTCATCCTGGTTTATCTGGTCTACATCGCCTTCGCCTTCGACCTTGCCGGGCTGGCCGCTCGGGCGCGCGGCGACAATGTCAAGGTGCTGTTGTCCGACTTCATCAGCTACAAGACGCATGTAACGCGCGACAATCGCAGCGGCGTCGTCAGCGTTGCCGTCGAGGGCGAAGCCAAGGGCGCATGGCCGGAAGGCCGCTTGCCGGAGTGGATCGCCGTCGAGGGCGACATCACGCGTATCGATCTCGGCCAGGGGCACACCGTCGTCTATGAAGGCACGAACGCCCGCTATCTCCATCCCGGGTACGGCGAGATCATCGTGCGCCCGACGCAGGACGGCATCGCGCTGGATCTGCCCCCCGGACCGACCCCGGACTGGATCAACGCCTCCGAGACCCGCGTCACCGTCACCACCGACCAGGGCCGGTTCTCCTTCACGCGCAATCGCATCGAAACCTTTCGCTACCAGTTCGGCTGGGAGTTGTTCTTCTTCACCCTCGACAGTCCGTTTTCCGGCAAGGGGCCTGGCGAGTTGCTGGCGCTGTCATTCTGGGGAGAGCGCATCGACCCGGCGCGGCCGAACCTTGTCGCCATGGTCTCCGGGTTCTGGAACAACAAGATGTGGCGGCATGGCGACGTGATGTGGGCGATGTTCGAGACCGTGCTGATGGCCTTCCTCGGCACCATGGGCGCGGCGCTTGTCGCGATGCCGCTGGCCTTCTTCGCCGCCTCCAACTTCGCGCCATCGCGTGCGATACGTTTCGGGATGAGGCGCCTGTTCGACTTCGTGCGCGGCGTCGATGGCCTGATCTGGACCATCATCCTGAGCCGCGCCTTCGGTCCCGGCCCGCTCACCGGCTCGCTCGCCATTCTGCTGACCGACACCGGCTCCTTCGGGAAGATGTTCTCCGAGGCACTGGAGAACGTCGACAACAAGCAGATCGAGGGCGTGCAGTCGACCGGCGCAAATAACCTTCAGCAGGCCCGGTTCGCCGTGATGCCGCAGGTCATCCCGGTGTTCCTCAGCCAGGTGTTGTACTATTTCGAATCCAACACCCGCTCAGCCACGGTGATCGGAGCGATCGTCGGCGGCGGCATCGGGCTGTTGCTCACCCAGGCGATCATCACCCAGAAGGACTGGGAAGAAGTGAGCTACTACATCGTGCTCATTGTGTTGATGGTGATGGCCATGGACACGCTCTCGGGTTGGGCGCGCGGCAAGCTGATCGGTCGGCAGGCGAACTGAGGGCCGATCGCGTTCGCCGGGCGGCGGTTCGGCCGGAAAGTGCGGGAAGCGATACGCACGAACCGCGATCGGGCGAACGTGTTCTGCGGAGTCATCCCGATCCCTGTTGTCGTCCATGTGTCCGATGCCGTTTCCGACGTGTTGCGCTGGCGCCCGATCCGGCCGCGCGTGGCCGCCTGAACGAACGCGTTCGTCATTCTGTCATCGAACACCGATACCGGTTGGACACCTCACCTCGCGGTCCGGACCATGCGATACGCCATCTACTTCACACCGCCGTTCGGGCACCCGCTGACGCGTCTGGCGAGCGCCTGGCTCGGCCGCGACGCCTTTACCGGTGAAGCGGTCCGGCGGCCGGTATTGCCGGGAGCCGAAGCGGACCGGATCGCCGACGCCACGTCGGCGCCAAGCCGTTACGGCTTTCACGCCACGATCAAGGCGCCGTTCGTTCTGGCCGGGGAGCATTCGGCAACGCATCTGCTGGACTTCGCGCGCGACCTCGCTACCGCCTTGCCCGTCACACCGGTTCCGCCTCTCAAGCTTGCACGGATCGACCGGTTCCTGGCGTTGACCCCTTCCGCCCCGGCGCCGGAAGTGGATGCGCTTGCGGCGCGGATCGTCACGGAATTCGACCGTTTCCGCGCGCCGGCGACGCCGGAAGACATTGCGCGCCGCAACCCCGATCGATTGACCGCTCGGCAGTCCGCGAACCTGATCGAATGGGGATACCCGTACGTCTTCGACGAGTTCCGTTTCCACATGACGCTGACCGGACCGGTCGATGGCGACGCTGCGCCTTCGATCGCGCGCACGCTGGAAGCCTATCTCGCGCCGGCCCTGGCCGCGCCGTTGGCGATCGACGCCCTCGCCGTGTTCGTCGAACCCGAACCCGGTGCGCCATTCACGGTCCTGTCCGTTCACAAGTTCAATGCCGGCGCGATCCGGCGCTCCGCCTGACAGAGGCCGCCATGACTGACGAGCTCGTGCTGCGCAATGCCCGTATCGTTCTCGCCGACGAGGTCATTACCGGGCGTCTTGTCGTTCGCGACGGCTTGATCGCCGACGTCGATGACGGGCGGTCCGCCATCGGAATCGACCTCGATGGGGATTTCCTCATTCCAGGTCTCGTCGAACTGCACACCGATCATCTGGAAAGCCACTTCTCGCCTCGTCCGAAAGTCAGGTGGAATCCGCATGCCGCCCTGCTGGCCCATGATGCGCAGATCGCCGCGTCCGGCGTGACCACCGTGCTCGACGCGCTCCGCGTCGGCCTCGACGAGGATGCCGATCTCAATGCCGATGAAATGCGCCGGCTCGCCGACGCCATCGATTCCGGCGTGGCGGCCGGGCGGCTGCGCGCCGAACATTACATCCACCTACGCTGCGAAGTGTCCGCGCCGGATTGCGCCCAGTCCTTCGAGCGCTTCGCCGATGATCCGCGGGTGCGCATGATCTCGCTGATGGACCACTCCCCCGGGCAGCGGCAGTTTGCCTCGCTCGAGGCCTACGCCACCTACTACCAGGGCAAGCTCAAGATGCCCGACGACGAGTTCCGCCTGTTCTGCGCCCGTCGCATGGCCCAGTCGGCGGAGTTTTCGACCCGCCATCGCGCCATCCTGTCGGCGGCATCGCGCGAGCGCGCCATCGTGCTCGCCAGCCACGACGACGCGACCCGCGCCCATGTCGCCGAAGCCGTGGCCGATGGCATCACCGTCGCCGAATTCCCGACGACCATGGAAGCCGCAAGGGCATCGCGCGAGGCGGGGCTTGCCATTCTCATGGGCGGTCCCAACGTGGTTCGCGGCGGCTCGCATTCCGGCAATGTCTCGGCAAGGTCGCTGGCCGAAGCCGGCATGCTCGACATCATCTCGTCCGACTACATCCCGTTCAGCCTGATCCAGTCGGCATTCTTCCTGGGAGAGGTCGTCGATGGCATCAGCCTGCCGCGGGCCATCGCCATGGTGACGAAAACGCCGGCGGACTCGATCCGCCTCCAAGACCGGGGAGAGATCGCGGTCGGCAAGCGCGCGGACCTCGTGCGCGTGCGCATCGACGAGCATGTCCCGGTGATCCGGTCGGTGTGGCGCGGAGGCGACCGTGTCGCCTGACAGGGCGACGCCGGGACGGCTTTTCGTCCTTGTCGGGCCCAGCGGATCGGGCAAGGACAGCCTGATTGCATGGCTGAAGGCTGCCATGCCGGACCGCCATCCGCTTCGTTTCGTCCGCCGGACGATCACGCGGCCGGCCGATGCCGGCGGCGAAGACCACCAGGCCATGTCGCCCGACGACTTCGAAATCGCCCGCGAATCCGGCCGCTTTTGCCTGACCTGGCAGGCGCATGGGCTTTCCTACGGGATTCCCGCCGATCTCCGCGATCACGTCGGCAATGGCGGTGTCGCACTGATGAACGGATCGCGGCATGCGCTGGACGAGCTGTTCGCCGCGTTCCCGGACGCAAGCGTCCTGTCGATCCATGTCGAGCCGGCGGAACTGGCTAGGCGACTTGCCGGACGCGGACGCGAGGATGCCGAGGCGATCGCCGCGCGGCTGCGACGCCAGGATGGCGGCCTCGGCGGCTGGCCGGTCCATGCGGTCATCGACAATTCGGGACCCCTGCACGTGGCCGGACAGCGCCTGGCTTCGCTCGTCGCCGATGCGTTGGCCGCGCAACGGTCAAAGGTCCTGGCTACCCTTCCATGACGTCAGTGCCGAGAGGCGCGCGGTTTTCTTCGACTGGTGCCGGTCCATGCGGTGCAGGATCCCCGACAGGAAGCCGACCGCCTCGGCCAGGAACGGGCCCTTGTTCAGCATGACGCATTCGGCGCGCTGCCCCATCGCCGCGTCGGTGACCTCGGCACGCGACGGCGCGTTGTCCTTGACAAGCGATTCCAGCACCTGCGTTGCCCAGACGACGGGCACATGCGCCGCTTCGCAAAGCCAGAGGATCTCCTCCTGCACTTCCGACAACCGCTCCGGCCCGACCTCCGTGGCCAGGTCGCCGCGCGCGATCATGACGCCGACCGGATGGCGTCCGCCGGCTGCGACGAGGAGACGGGGGAGGTTTCTCACCGCGAGAGGCGTCTCGATCTTCAGCAGCAGCGGTTGCGGCGGCGCGGATCCGCGCCGGCTGCCGAGTTCACCAACCAGCAGGTCGATATCCCTGGGGCGCTGGACAAAGGAAAAGCCGACGACATCGGCATGCGCGGCGACAAAGTCCAGATCGACGAGATCCTTCGGCGTCAGCGGATCGATGTCGAGTTCGACCGACGGGAAATTGACGCCTTTCTCGCCTTTCAGCTTCTCGCCCTTCTCGCGCGCGGTCGTCACCTGCAGCACGAGCCCATGCGCCTCGACCGCGACGACCCGGGCGCCGATCTTGCCGTCGTTGATCAGCACCGGCGCATCGACGCCGAGCTTGCGGGCGATGCGCGGGAAATTGATGGAAAAGACGGTCTGCTCGCCTGTCCGGGCCGGCACATCGAACGCCAGGTGGAACATGTCGCCGCGATGGAGGCGCTTGGCGGCCATGGCGACCGTTTCGACGCGCACCTTCGGCCCGCCGAGATCCATGATGACCGGGCAACGCCGGCCGACCGCCTTCGCCGCCGCGCGCGCATGGGCGATCATGCGCGCCCAGGCGGCCGCGTCGTCATGCGCGCAATTGATGCGCACGCAGTTTGCGCCCGCCATGACAAGCTTTTCCACCAGGCCCGGATCGTCCGCCGCCTCGCTCGGCAGCGTGGTCATGATCCGCGTCGATCGCCCGCCCGAGGCGCTGCCGAAAAACCGCCGCTGCGCTTCGGCGATCCGTTGCGCGCCGACGATGAACTCGGCCGGATCCGGCCACGTCGCCGGCGCGCCCGCCATCTGCTCGAGGCAAGCGTCGACAGCGCGCAATGACTGGCGAATATGGGCTTCGGCCCGTCCGAGCGAGGACAGGCCGAGCGTGGCGAGTTCGGCCTGGATTCCCGTCAGGTCCGGCCGGCGAAAGGCAAGATAGTCCGCCAGGTTGCGCGCGCTGGGAACGAATTCCTCGCGTTCGATCCTTCCCTGCCAGTTGGCGAAGATCGCATCGCCGGTTTCGGTGACCTGCCGGACGATCGTTCCGAAACGTTCGCGCAGCGGCGAGAGCGGTGCAGGCGTCATTGATTGAGTGTCCATCGCATCCGCCATCCATCCTGCCGGAATCCAGGCCATCGCGCGCGGGCCGGGCGAATTCCTGGACTGGCCGGCCATCGATCGCCGATCATTGTGAATGTCCGATGACAGCGCGCTGTCCGGCAAGGTGCGTGGTCAACACGCACGGCGACAATGCTTGGGGCGCGCCGCGCGCGGAACGAAGCGTCCCTTGGCTCAAGGCCGAACCGGGGCAGGTCAGGGCCAGGGCGGGCGCAAGGGTTCACCGGCCGCTTCAGCCCGGCGTCTCCAGCGAGATGGCCTCGCGGCAGCAGCGCAGGAGATGGCGCACATGCGGATTGCCGGCCAGAAAGGCCGCGTGGGCGAACCACACCTTGATCGGCTCGATGTCGTCGAGAACCCGGCGGACGATCCGTGTGTCATTCGGGCTCACGCACCATTCCGGCACGATGGCGTATCCGATCCCGGACCCGACCAGTTCGGCGATCGACGTGCTGCCCGAAGTGCTGACGGCAATGCGCGGCTCCTCGCCGGTCCTCTGCCGCAGCAGTTCCATGGCGCGAATGCGGATCACCTGGCCGGACTCGTAGGTAATGAAATCGCGCTCCGCATGCAGTGCCGCCAGGTCGTCGGTCTCCGGGTCCATCTGCCAGGATCGTGGATGGATGAGCGCGAGCCTGTAGGCGCCAAGAAGATGCTGCGTCACGATCGACGTCGAGAAATTCCGTTCGCTGACCGCCACGTCGAGGCCGCCATCGGCCATCATCTGCTCGAGCGTGGCATCGCGCTCGCAGAATTCCAGCGAGGTTTCCGGCGACGCGGCGCGGAAATCGGCGGTGATGCGCGGGAAGAAATGGTGGAACAGCGCCTGCGGCACCCCGACCCTGAGGACCGAGCCGACATCGCGCAACAGCAGGCCGATCCGCGACAGGATGATGTCGAGTTCGCTGCCGAGCGAATCGTAGAGCGCCTTACCCTGCGCCGTCAGGCTGATGCGCTTGGCCCCCTGTTCCGGCACCACCAGGCGGACCCGGTAGATCTGTTCCAGCCGGCGCACATGGTTGGCCGCCGATTGATAGGAGATGCCCAGTTCGCGCGCCGCCGCCGAAAATGACCCGCTTCGCGCCACCAGATGAAAAGTCTGGAGAAGCGCGATGTTGACCTTGCGCGAGATCTGCGAAGCGGTGTCACCGCCGGACCTTTCCGGTGCCGGTCTTGGGCGGTTCTGCGTGTTCATCCGGCAAGGCTAACACCGGGGGGCAACGGGGGGAAGAAGGGGCTCCGCGCCAGCGCGTCCAGGCCGAAGCCGTCGGCGCGCACAAGCCCGCTCCCGCCTCCGGCGCCGCTGAAGATACCGTCGAGGACGGAGGCAAGGTGCGCGGCGGTGACAAGGCTGATCGCCAGATGTCCGCCCGCCGCCCCGGAAGCGGCGAGTGTCCAGGTCCAGGTGCGCGCCGGCGCGTCGGGTCCGTCACGACGCGCGATCTGGATGAACACGCGGTCGCACTCCCCCTGAGGCAACGCGTTGAGAAGCAGGTTCTTCAGTTGATAGAGGCGACTGCCCAGCCCCATGTCCTCGATCAGGAAGCGGATATAGTCCAGATGTCCCCGGGTTCGCAGCGTCTTGAAGGTCAGCGCGCCGATCCTGCCTGCGAGATCGGGCACGAGCCCGTCGAGCGTGCCGGCGGTGGTGAAGGCCTCCAGATCCCATCCGGCGATGTGGCATGTTTCGTGTTCGGCAAGCGGCGCCAGCGACACCGCGCGGCCGTCGCGAATGGCCAGGCACTCGCCGGTATACTCCGACAGCAGCCCGTCGATGCCCCAGAAGTCGGCATATCCCAGGCGTCCCTTCGGCTCGCAGGGCAGGACGCCGATATAGACTGTGAGTTCGGTCGATGGCCCGGCATCCGCCGCCGCTTCGCGCGTCAGCGCCCCGACAAGCCCGGGCGCAAGCCCGCATCCCGGCACGAAGACGCCGGTGGCGCCGGCGGCGATTTCGGCGACCTGAAGCGCCGTGCGCGTGTCTTCGATCGTATCGAGGTAGTGGCAGCCGCATTGGCGCGCCACAGCCGCGATTTCCGGTGCCGTGCTGGCCGGCGCGGCGCAGACCACCGCATCGGCGCCGGCGAGGCTGCGCTCAAGCCATGTGCGCAGGGAGAAGCCGATTTCGGCCGTCTCGATGCCCGCGGGCGCAAGGCGCAGCGCCTGCTCGTCGATGTCGGCAAGCAGCACCGC
>JBATNB010000375.1:0-1951 GCA_049290135.1 Rhizobiaceae bacterium | reverse complement strand
AGAACAGGTCGCGCACCTCCACGACCGTGCCGCGATTGCCGGCGGCCGGACGCGGGCCCTCGATCCGTCCGCCTTCGACGCGGATTTCCGCCGCCGTGTCCGCCGTCGCCGTTCGCGACAGCAGCCGCAGGCGCGCAACGGCTCCGATCGACGGCAACGCTTCGCCGCGGAAGCCGAGGTGGCGGATGTCGTGGATGTCGTCGCCAAGCTTCGACGTGCAGTGGCGAGCCACGGCGAGCGGCAGTTCCGCAGCCGGAATCCCCGCGCCATCGTCGGTGACGCGAATGAGCGCGAGGCCGCCGCCCGCCGTCACGATCTCGATACGGTGCGCGCCGGCGTCGATCGCGTTCTCGACCAGTTCCTTCACCACGCTCGCCGGACGCTCGACGACCTCGCCGGCCGCGATTCGGTTCACCATGGTTTCGGGCAGCAGGCGGATGGTCATCCGGTCGATCCTAGGGCGGGACTCACTGACTTGCACGAAATGACGCCCGCCATGACGAGAAATGCAAGGAGAAGTCGACGCGGCGGGCTTGTTCCCCGGCCATGGATTTCGCCGCCGCCGGTCGAAGCCATCGCGGCGCGCCTTCCGGATGAGGCCGACATTTCCGGGAACAACGTCACAAGCGCTTGAAAGTTTTCAGGCTTTCGGCCCGCCTGCTCCTGGTCTCCCCGCCGATCGCCCGCATCGGCGCGCGCAGGCCAATCGACCCGATGCCGGGCGGATTCGCGGCGGGACAGAACGCCACACGGCACGGATTGACGGCGATATCCAGCTGTTTCGCCGGCCGGCATCCCGGCTCGCGCGGCGAAAGAATTGACTTTTACGTAAACGACGTGTTGTTTGCCCGCCGAACAGGGCAGACCGAATGCAGGCGCGCGAATTTTACACCATCACCGAATTGACGCGCGAGTTCGACGTCTCGACGCGCACGCTCCGCTTCTATGAGGACGAGAACCTGATTGCCCCGGTGCGGCGCGGCCGCACCCGGCTCTACCGACCCTCCGACCGCCATCTCATCCGACAGGTGCTGCGCGGCCGTCGCCTCGGGTTCACCATCGAGGAGATCCGCGAGATCATCCAGATGTACCGCGAGCCGCCGGGCGAAGTCGGCCAGCTCAAGCTGATGATCAAGCGCATCGAGGAGAAGCGCGAGACGCTCCGCCAGAAGCGCCGCGACCTCGAGGACTCCATCGAGGAAATGGATCGGGCCGAGGAGGCCTGCGTGGAGCGGCTGGCCGAGCTCGGCGTGATGCGCTGAGTTCAGATCCAGCGCCTGACCTTCTTCCTGTAGTCGCGGTAGGACTTGCCGAAGCGCGCATCCAGATGCGCTTCCTCGCGCTCGATGGCGATTTTCTGGGTGATGAAGGCGGCCACGAACGCCAGCACCACGAACCAGATCAGCCCGAACGCCAGCCCCGCGCCGATCATCAGCGTCGTGTTGCCGAGATAGATCGGGTTGCGCGTGAAGGTGAACGGCCCGGCATGGACAAGATGATCGGACCGCCGGTTCGGCCAGATCGTGGTCTTGGCGCGCGCCAGAGTGTTCATCGCCGAAAGGTCGAGCGCGATGGCGCCGAGCATGGCGATCACCCCGGCGGCGAACAGGATGTCGGAAATCGGCGATCCGAACCACGGCAGCGGCAGGACGAAGGACAGGCCGAGCGCGGCGAGCGTGGCGGCGGAGTAGACGATGGGCGGCCAGGGCCAGCGGTTCGGTCGTTCGGCGCGTTCGCTCATTGCGGTGTGTCCTGAAGCAGGGCGTCTGTCTCGGCCGTGCATTGCGAGGAAATGCGTTCCATCTCGATCCGGGCGTCCTCGTCGCCGCCGTCCAGCAGCGCCTGCATCTTGCCCGACGCCGCGATGGCGCCGAGCGCGCAGGCGCAGTAGCGCGCGCAGAATTCCACCGGCCGCAACGGTTCGCAAGAGCGCGCGCAGGCCGCCGTGAAC
>JBATNB010000374.1:0-2334 GCA_049290135.1 Rhizobiaceae bacterium | reverse complement strand
CCAACGGCCAGGGGCCCGGCGAAACCGCCGGGTCGCCGAACAGGCGTCATGCGCCCGCCCTCAGCTGCCGGGACCGTCATCAAGGCCCGTTCTGTCGACCATCTCGGAGGCCGCCTTGCGATTGGCTGCGATCCGCGCCAGCGGCAGGTCGTCGGCCACCAGATCGCCGAGGCCGGCGACGAAGCCGGAGGGCTTGGCCGCGGCGGAGACCGGATATTCATAGACCTGGGCTGCGTAGATTTCCTGCGCCTTCGGGCTTGCAAGGAACGCCATGAGCTTCAGGGCTGCCTCCCGGTTGGGCGCATGCTTCGCCAGCGCCATGCCGGAAAGGTTCACATGGGTCCCGCCGTTCTCGAAGGTCGGGAACACGACGCGGATGGCGTTGGCCCAATCCTTCTGTTCGGTCTCCTTGTCATTATGGGTCATCAGGCCGACATAGTAGGTGTTGCCGAGCGCCAGGTCGCATTCGCCGGAATAGATCGCCTTGGCCTGGCCGCGATCGTTGCCGTCCGGCTTGCGCGTGAGATTGGCCTTCAGGCCGTTCATCACCGCCTCGGCCTTGTCCGCGCCCCAGTGCGCGATCATCGCGGAGAACAGCGCGAGATTGTAGTCGTGCTGGCCGGAGCGCATGCAGACCCGCCCTTTCCACTTCGGATCGGCCAGAGACTCGTACGTCATGGCGGTGTCGCCGACGCGGTCCTTCGACACGTAGAAGACACGGGCGCGCCGGGTCACGCCGAACCAGTGGCCGGCCGGATCGCGGTATTCGGCCGGAATGGCGTCGTTCACCGCCTTGTCGTCGACCGCCTGGGTAATGCCCTTGTCGACGGCGAGCGTCAGGCGCGAAATGTCGGTGGCCAGGATGACATCGGCCGGGGAATTGGCACCCTCCGCGGCGATCCGCTCCTCCAGGCCCTTGTCGAGGAACAGCAGCTCGGTCGAAATGCCGGTTTCCGCCGTGAACGCGTCAAGGACCGGCTTCATCAGATCCGGCTGGCGATAGGAATAGATGTTGACGGTTTCGGCGTCGGCCGCGGCGGCGGAGATCAATATCGCCGCGGCGGCGAGAGCGGCGCGCGCTGTCGCATGGGTGGTCATCGGACTTCCTTTCCTTCAGGGGTCAAGGCCCTGCGGTTTCGTTCCTGCCCGGTCGGGCAGGCCGGGAAATGCCCGGCGGAGCGCGCCGGCGTCAAGGCAAAGCCGCGGTTCGATACGCCAGTTTGTAACGATTTCAAAAATCGGCGATCAGCCGGCCAGGACCCGCGTCGGCGGGAAGACGATTTCCACCATCGTGCCTTCCCCCGGCGTCGAGGCAATCTGGAAGCGCGCGCGGTTGGCCTCCACGAGCGCCTTGGTCAGCGGCAGGCCAAGCCCCGTGCCATCGCCGCGCGGCCGCTTGCCGACATTGATCTGGCGGAACGGCTTCATCGCCTGCTCAAGGTCCGCCCGGCTCATGCCGACCCCGGTGTCGCGGACGCGCAGCGCGACCTCGCCATTGCTCTCATGCGCCGTGGACACGATGACCTGCCCGCCCGGATCGGTGAAGCGCACGGCGTTGGACAAGAGGTTGAGGGCGATCTGCTTGATGGCGCGCAGGTCGGCCACGACTTCGGGAAGGTCGGCGGCGAAGGACGAGCGGATGATGACCTTCTCGCGGTTGGCCTGCGGCTGCATCAGCGAGACGGCTTCCTCAAGGGTCTCGTTCAGCCGCACCGCCTCGAAGTCCATGTCCTGCTGGCCGGCCTCGATCTTCGACAGGTCGAGCAGGTCGTTGACCAGGTCGAGCACGAGGTTGCCCGAACTGTTGATGTCGCGCAGGTAGTCCTTGTAGCGGTCGGAACCGATCGGACCGAACTTGTCATCGAGCATCAGCTCGGAAAAACCGATGATGGCGTTGAGCGGCGTGCGGATCTCGTGGCTGACACGGGCAAGGAACCCGGATTTCTGCGACGACGCGGCCTCCGCCTGGCGCCGGGCCTGATTGAGTTCCTCCTCGGCGCGCTTCCACTGCGAGATATCGCGCAACACGGCGCAGAAGGCGTCTTCGCCGGGCAGGCGCCCGATCGTCATGAACAGCGGCATGAAGCCACCGGCCGCAGCGCGTCCGATCACTTCGCGACCATCATTGAGAACGCTGGCGACGCCATTGTCGGTCAGCCCCGCCAGATAGTCCTTTGCGGCGCGCTGGCTCTCGGTCGCAAGCAGGACGGTGAACGGCTTGCCGATGACATCGGCGGCCTCGAAGCCGAACAGCGCCTGCGCCGCGCGGCTGACACCGCGCACCGTGCCATCGGCCGACAGTGTGAGTATGCCGTCGGTCGCGGTGTCGAGCAC
>JBATNB010000373.1:0-2791 GCA_049290135.1 Rhizobiaceae bacterium | reverse complement strand
AAGGCGAGCAGGCCGATGAACAGGCTCATGGTGAAGCCGACGCCGGTCAGCAGGCTCACGCCGTAGATCTGCACCCAGGACGCGCCGGTCGGCCGTTCGCCGAGCCCGAGCAGGAGGGCGAGCGCGGTCATGGCGAACACGCCGATCTGCTTGCCGAAGAACAGGCCCGCGGCCACGCCGAGGGTGACGGGATGGGCGAGCGCGTCGAACCCGGCGAGCGCCACGCCGGCATTGGCAAAGCCGAACAGCGGGACGATGGCGAAGGCGACGGGGCGCTGCAGCCAGTGTTCGAGCGTTTCGAGCGGCGATTCCGTGCCGACCTTCTCCGGGATCGTCAGCGCCAGGATCACCCCGGCGATCGTCGCGTGCACGCCGGATTCGTGCATGAAGAACCAGAGCGCGGCGCCGAGCAGCAGGTAGGGCCAGAGGCTGCGGACATTGAACAGGTTGAGCGCGACGAGGGCCGCGGTCACGGCGGCGGCGGCGCCCAGCGCCCACAGCGTCAGGCCGTGGGTGTAGAAGGCGGCGATGATGATGACGGCGCCGAGATCGTCGAGGATGGCCAGCGCGGCGAGGAACACTTTCAGGCTCAGCGGCACGCGCCGCCCGAGCAGGGTGAGGATGCCGAGCGCGAAGGCGATGTCGGTGGCGGCCGGAATCGCCCAGCCCTGCGGATGACCGTCCGCGCCCATGTTGAACGCCAGGTAGATCAGCGCCGGGACCGCCATGCCGCCGGCGGCGGCGAAGGCCGGCAGCAGCCGGCGCGGCCAGGTCGACAGTTCGCCGACGAGGAACTCGCGCTTGATCTCCAGCCCGACCAGCAGGAAGAAGATCGCCATGAGGGCGTCATTGATCCAGTGCAGGATCGTCAGGCCGGCGACCTCGCGATGCAGGAGATCGACATAGGCGGGGGCAAGCGGCGAATTGGCCACGACCAGCGCCACGGCCGCCGTCACCATGAGAATGATGCCGCCGGCCGACTCGCTCTGCAGGAATTCGGTCAACGGGTCGATCACCAGCCGGCGGATCATCGGGCCTCCCTGTCGGTCGCAACGGATGTCGTTGCGACCTATTTGGGTTCGCCGGCCGGCCGGTTCAATGTCGGTCCGGGATCAATCGCGCCAGCCGGAGACGATCTTGGTCTCGAGGAAATCCTCGATGCCCATGACCCCGCCTTCGCGGCCGAGGCCGGACTGCTTGTAGCCGCCGAACGGATGGCCCTTCGACAGCCCGGCGCCATTGACGCGCACCATGCCGGCCCTGAGCGCCCTGGAGACGCGGCGGGCCTTGCCGGCATCGCCGGTCTGCACATAGGCGGCAAGCCCGTAGGGCGTGTCATTGGCGATCTCGACCGCCTCGGCCTCGTCGCGGAACGGGATGATGACGAGCACCGGCCCGAACACCTCCTCGCGCGCGATGGTCATGGTGTTGTTGACGTCGGCGAAGATGGTCGGGCGCACATAATAGCCGCGGTTGAAGCCTTCCGGCCTGCCCGGCCCGCCGAGCACCAGCCGGGCGCCCTCGGCCATGCCGGTTTCGATGAGCCCCTGCACCTTGTCGAACTGGACCCTGGAGGCCAGCGGCCCGACATGGTCGCCATGGGCGTGCGCGTCGCCGACCTTGACCGTGCGTCCGTGCTTGACCGCCAGGTCCACCACCTCGTCATAGACCGAGGCCTCGGCGAGCATCCGCGTCGGCGCGTTGCAGGACTGGCCGGTGTTCTCGAAGCAATGGACCACGCCGCGCCGGACCGCGCGGTCGAGATCGGCGTCGGCGAACACGATGTTGGGCGACTTGCCGCCAAGCTCCAGCGCCACCTTCTTGATCGATTCGGCCGCCGCCTTCTGGATCAGGATTCCGGCGCGCGTCGATCCGGTGAACGACACCATGTCGATGTCGGGATGGGTGGACAGCACGGTGCCGACGCCGGGGCCGTCGCCATTGACCATGTTGTAGACGCCGGCCGGGAACCCCGCCTCCTCCATCATGGAGGTGAAGACGAGCGCCGACAGCGGCGCGATCTCGGAGGGCTTCAGCACGCAGGTGCAGCCCGCCAGCAGCGCCGGGATCACCTTCAGCGCGATCTGGTTGACCGGCCAGTTCCACGGCGTGATCAGGCCGCATACGCCGATCGGCTCGCGCAGGATGTACTCGCCATCGGCCTTGAACTTCCTTTCCCAGTCGATCTCGCGGATCGCATCGAGGAAGCCTTCCAGGTGCCAGGGTCCGCACGTCGCCTGGTCGGAAATGGCGAAGTCGATGGGCGCGCCCATCTCCTTGCATACCGCTTCGCCCATCTCGGCGTTGCGCCGGTTCAAGACCTCCAGCAGCCGTTCCATCAGCCCGATGCGTTCGCCAAGCGATGTCGCCGCCCAGGACGGAAAGGCCCGCCTCGCCGCCGCGATCGCCTTCTCGGCATCGGCGCGCGCGCCGAGCGAAATGACGGCGCAGGGTTCCTCGGTGGCCGGATCGATCACCTCGAGGTCGTTCGGCGCGACCGGATCGACCCACCGGCCGTCAATGTAGAACTTGCGGCTGTCGAGCATGGCTGTCCTCCTGTGGCGTTGCGTCTTCCTTGCACGTCGCGGGCCCGGCACACCGGTGCGCAGGCGTCACCGCATGACGGGATTCCTCAAGCGGCGAACACCCGGCGCGGGTGGAACTGCCCGGCCTCGATGGTGCCGAGCGCCACCAGGCGGCCCCGGCAGGTCACATAGGCTTCGTCGGCCTCGATCGGGGCGTCGCGGCCGCGCAGGATCGCCGGATTGCCGAGGCGCACGCGCTGCGCGGC
>JBATNB010000372.1:0-3466 GCA_049290135.1 Rhizobiaceae bacterium | reverse complement strand
CGGCGCGGCGAAGCCGGGCAGCTGACCGGCCTCAGACCGTGACCTTGCGCGCCGCGCGACCGCTGTCGCCGAACAGGTCGATGTAGCGGGCGAGTTCGCGCCGGTCGCCGGTCGCCTTTTCCGGATTGTCGGACAGTTTCACCGCCGGCCGGCCGGCGGCCTCCGTCACCTTGCAGACCAGCGAGATCGGATGCAGGCCGATATCGTCCCGCGGGGCGCAGCCAATGAAGTCGTTGGTGAGGTTCGTGCCCCAGCCGAACGACATGCGCACACGCCCGGCGAAATGGCGGAAGGTCTCCTCGATGGTGTCGACGTCGAGCCCGTCGGAGAAGATCAGCAGCTTGTCGCGCGGGTCGCGGCCATGGGCGCGCCAGAAATCGAGGATGCGCTCGCCGCCTTCGATGGGCGGGGCGGAATCGGGACGGAAGCCGGTCCAGTCGGCGACCCAGGGCGGCGCGTCGCGCAGGAAGGCCTCGGTGCCGAACGTGTCGGGCAGCACGATGAGCAAATTGCCGCCGTAGAGCCGGTTCCATTCGGCCAGGACCTCGTAGGGCGCGGCGCGCAGGGCCTCGTCGTCGTCCCCGGCGAGCGCGGCGAACACCATCGGCAATTCATGAGCATTGGTGCCGAGTGCCTCCAGGTCGGTGTCCATGGCCAGGAGCACGTTGGAGGTGCCGGTGAAACTGTCGCCGATGCCTTCCTTCAGCGCCTCCACGCACCAGCGTTGCCAGAGGTAGGAGTGCCGCCGGCGGGTGCCGAAATCGGAGATGCGGATGCCGGGCAGCGCCTTCAGCCGCTCGGTCTTGGCCCACATCTTGGCCTTGGCGCGGGCATAGAGCACATCGAGCGCGAAGGGCCCGTACTTCTTCAGCGCGGCGCGCGAGCGCAACTCGTTGATGATCGACAGGGCCGGGATTTCCCACAATGTCACATCGGCCCAGCGGCCGCGGAAGCTGAGCTCGAACTGGCCGTCGCGCTTGACCAGTTCATAGTCCGGCAGGCGGAAGGTCTCGAGCCAGGCGAGGAAGTCGGGATCGAAAATCTGCTTGCGGCCGTAGAAGGTGTTACCGGCCAGCCAGATCATTTCCTTTTTCGACAGGCCGATGGTGCGGGCGTGGTCGAGCTGGTCGACCAGTTCCTGCTCGTCGATCTCCTCGGCCAGCCGCACCGATTTCGTCCGGTTGATGAGCTGGAACGTCACCGGCACGTCGGCATGCGCGCGCCAGATCATCTGCAGCATCAGCAGCTTGTAGAAGTCGGTGTCCAGCAGCGAGCGGATGATCGGATCGAGCTTCCACGCGTGGTTCCAGACCCGTCGGGCGATGTCGGTGTAGATGGCCATGGCGGTTCAGGCGAGCCTGACGCCGGCATCGCGCATGGCGCCGGTCTGCGCGGCGAGCGAGCCGTGGAGGTCGATGGCCCGGCAGGCCGAGAGGATGACGGTGACCTTGAAGCCGAGGCGCGCGGCGTCGAGCGCCGAATAGGCGACGCAGAAATCCGTCGCCAGGCCGCACATGACGAGCGAGGTCAGCCCGCGTTCCCTGAGATAGCCGGCTAGCCCTGTCGGCGTGGCGCGGTCGTTCTCGAAGAAGGCCGAATAGGAATCGACTTCCGGCCGGAAGCCCTTGCGTACCACTAGTTCGGCCTTCGTCCACATCAGGTCCGGATGGAATTCGGCGCCGTAGCTTCCCTGCACGCAATGATCCGGCCACAGCGTTTGCGGCCCGTACGGCATGTCGACAGTGGAGAACGGCGCCTGGCCGGGGTGCGTGGAGGCAAAGCTCCCGTGGCCGGCCGGGTGCCAGTCCTGGGTCAGGATCACGTGCTCGGACGAGCGGATCAGGTGGTTGACCTCGGGCACGATCTCGTCGCCGCCGGCAACCGCCAACGCGCCGCCCGGGCAGAAATCGTTCTGCATGTCGATGACGATCAGGGCCTTGTCGGGCATGGCGCGGTCTCCTCGGCCCGAATAGGGCGCATGCCGGGCGGCGACGTCAAGGGCCGGGGTGGCAGGAGTCAGGCGCGCTCCAGTTCCTCGCGCAACATCTCCAGGTCCAGCCACTCATCCTCGAGCCGCGCAAGCTCGGCCCGCTTGTCGCCGACGGCGGCGGAAACCGTGGCGAAGCCGTTCGGGTCGCGGCCATAGAATGCCGGATCGGCAAGGCGCGCCTCCAGCGCCTCGATGCCGGCGCGAAGCGTGTCGATGCGGCCGGGCAGGGTCTCAAGCGCGAATTTCTGCTTGTAGGAGAGTTTCCTTGCGCCCTCCCTGGCGGCCGCGGCCTCCGGTTTCGGTGCCTCGGCCCTGGGCTTTGCCGCTGCTTTCGCCTCCTTCGCCGCCAGTGCGCGCTGCGCCATCATGTCGGACCAGCCGCCGGCATAGGCGGTCCAGCGGCCGTTTCCCTCCGGCCACAACAGGCTGGTGGCGGTGCGGTCGAGGAAGTCGCGGTCGTGGCTGACGAGGATGACGGTGCCGTTGAAGCCGGCCACCAGCTCCTCCAGCAGATCCAGCGTTTCCATGTCGAGATCGTTGGTCGGCTCGTCGAGCACGAGCAGGTTGGCGGGCCTCGACAGCACACGCGCCAGCATCAGGCGCGCCCGCTCGCCGCCGGACAGTTCGCCGACGGGCGTGCGCATCTGTTCCGGCTTGAACAGGAAGTCCTTCATCCAGGAGGCGACATGCTTTTCCTCACCATTGACGACAAGGGTCTCGCCACGGCCATCCGTCAGGTAATGGGCAAGCGTCTCGCGCGGGTCGAGGACGCGTTGCTGGTCGAGCGCGGCGATCTCGAGATTGGCGCCGAGGCGGACGCTCCCCGTCGTCGGCGCCAGCGCTCCGGTGAGGAGCTTCACCAGCGTGGTCTTGCCGGCGCCGTTCGGGCCGACCAGGCCGATCCGGCTGCCTCGCGGCACGCGCAGCGAGAAATCGCTGACGATCGGCCGGTCGCCATGGGAAAACGAAAGGCCGAGCGCCTCGATCACCAGCTTTCCCGATTCGGCCGCGTCAATGGCGGCCATGCGCACCTGTCCTTCGGGCCCGCGCCGCGTGGCATGGCGCTCGCGCATCGATTTCAGCTCGCCCAGCCGGCGCATGTTGCGCTTGCGTCTGGCGGTCACGCCGTAGCGCAGCCAGTGTTCCTCGCGCACGATCTGGCGCCCGAGCTTGTGGTGGTCGCGCTCTTCCTCCTCCAGCACCTTGTCGCGCCAGGCCTCGAAATGGGCGAAACCGCGATCGAGCCGCAGCGTGCGGCCCCGGTCCAGCCAGACGGTGGCGTCGGTGACGTTCTCAAGGAAGCGGCGGTCGTGCGAGATGACGACGATCGCCGTGCCCATGCGCAGCAGTTCGGCCTCGAGCCATTCGATGGCGGCGAGGTCGAGATGATTGGTCGGCTCGTCGAGCAGCAGGATGTCGGGCGTCGGCGCGATGGCGCGCGCCAGCATGGCGCGCCGCGCCTCGCCGCCGGAAAGG
>JBATNB010000371.1:0-9225 GCA_049290135.1 Rhizobiaceae bacterium | reverse complement strand
GTGCCACGAGGTGCGCGCCGCCGGCAAGGCCGCCATCGAGGAGGTCAAGCGGCGGCACCTGGCCGCGCAACGGCGGTTCGACGCCGGATCGCACAAGGGGTTGAAGCGGCTGCTTTGAGCCTCAGCTGACCATTTCGCAGCGTTTCCATGTCACCGGCGCCTCGCCGCCCGGCTTGCGGATGACACCCATTTCGTCGTCGCTGTAAAGGAGCATGAACACCTCGACGCCGGCTTCCGGATCGCCTTGCGGGCCGACATAGCTGAAGGCGTGGCGATCGTACTGGCCGGCGATGATCCGCCCGGAGGGAATTTCGATGGACGGTCCCTCGATCTTCACATGCTGGCCGGACGGCGAACACCAGTCGCCGTCGATCCGGTCGGCGAGGGCCGGCATGGCGGAGAGGGCAAGGCAAAGGGCGGCAAGCGGCATCCGGTTCATGGCAGGTCTCCCTTCGCCGGCAGGATAGCGCAACCAGCCTGCATGGAAAGCCGGACGGGCGGGACATAGCGTTCACCGCGGCGCGAGCGGGTAAATTCGATCCTGCGCATTCATCCGGCGTTCATCAACCCGATCCTACGTCAGGCAGCCCCCCGCGCGTCGCCGCGCCCGCGACCTGCCACGATCGGCGCGAACCGGACTTGCCGGTTTGGCGAACCCCGTAAACATCAACGGATGCCGGCCCGTTTCCAGCCGGCAGGAGGAGGGACCCATGAACAAACGTCTCGCAGCCGAATTCCTCGGCACGTTCTGGCTTGTCTTCGGCGGCTGCGGCAGCGCCGTGCTGGCGGCCGCCTTTCCCGAACTCGGCATCGGTTTTGCCGGTGTGTCGCTCGCCTTCGGCCTGACCGTGCTGACGATGGCCTATGCGGTCGGCGGCATTTCCGGCGGGCACTTCAATCCCGCCGTCTCGCTCGGCCTGACGATGGCCGGGCGCTTCGATGCGCGGGACCTTCTGCCCTACTGGATCGCCCAGGTGCTCGGCGCCATCGTCGCCGCGGCGGTGCTGTGGTTCATTGCCTCCGGCAAGGCCGGGTTCGTCGCCGGCGGATTTGCCGCCAACGGCTTCGGCGATCATTCGCCCGGCGGCTACGGCATGGGGGCTGCGCTCGCCATCGAAGTGGTCATGACCTTCATGTTCCTACTGATCATCCTTGGCGCGACGGCAAAACGGGCGCCGGCCGGCTTCGCGCCGATCGCCATCGGCCTGGCGCTCACGCTCATCCACCTCGTCTCCATCCCGGTGACCAACACGTCGGTCAATCCGGCGCGCTCCACCGGCGTGGCGCTGTTTGCCGACAGCTGGGCGCTGGCGCAGTTGTGGCTGTTCTGGGTGGCGCCGCTCTTCGGCGCGGCGGCGGCCGGCATGACACACAAGGCACTGTTCGGCGACGAGTGAGCCGGCGGCAAAAGACAAGGCCCGGCGGTCACCCGCCGGGCCTTTGCCGTTCCGCCCTTGCGAAGGGTCAGGAGAAGAACTGCCCGCCATTGGCCGAGAGCGTTGACCCGGTGATGAAGCCGGCGTCGTCGGCGGCCAGGAACACCACGGCGCGCGCGATCTCTTCCGGCTCGCCGAGGCGGCCGACCGGGATCTGCGGGATGATGCGCTCGTTGAGCACCTTCTCGTCGATGGCCTTCACCATGTCGGTGCCGATATAGCCCGGCGCGACGACGTTGACGGTGATGCCGGCGCGCGCGCCCTCCTGGGCCAGCGCCCGGGTGAAGCCGATGTCGCCGGCCTTGGCGGCGGAATAGTTGGCCTGGCCGGCCTGGCCCTTCTGGCCATTGACCGACGAAATGTTGATGACGCGGCCGAACTTCATGTCACGCATGCCGTTCCACACGCAGTGCGTCATGTTGAAGACGCCGGTGAGGTTGGTGTCGATGACCTCTTTCCACTGCGCCGGCGTCATCCTGTGGAACATGGCGTCGCGGGTGATGCCGGCATTGTTGACCAGCACGGCGACCGGGCCGAGATCGGCCTCGACCTGCTTCACGCCGGCCGCGCACGCCTCATAGTCGGCGACCGACCATTTGTAGGTGCGGATGCCGGTTTCGGCGGTGAACTTCGCCGCCGCCTCGTCGTTGCCGGCATAGTTGGCGGCAACGGCGTAGCCGGCGTTCTTCAGCGCGACGGAGATGGCCGCGCCGATGCCGCGCGATCCTCCGGTGACAATGGCGACCTTGGACATTGTTTCCTCCCCTTGCAGGTCAGTTCCTTGAAATGAAAACAGCGGCTTCCTCGACCATTTCCGCGGCGACAAGCCGGAAATAGGCCAGGAAGATATCCATGTTCTTCGGATCGTCGGCGGGAAGCGCAACGCCGCATTGATCCTGCAGGACGAACACGAATTCCACGATCGGCGAGAGCGAATCCGTCATCTTCCCCTGAAGCGCGTTCACCAGCGTGGCACGCACTCCGTCGAGCATGTCCTTCGACTGGTGCTGCCGGACGCAGTTCGCGGCGGCGCCGATATCGACGTCCCCGGCGTGCGCTGTCGTTGCGGCCGAAAGCGCGACGGCAAGGGACAATGACCGCGCCAGCAAGACCCCACCCATGTCATCGGCCCCGATCTGTCTTCACATCGCCTCGACGCACATGGCCACGCCCATGCCGCCGCCGATGCACAGCGTCGCCAGGCCCTTCCGGGCGCCGCGCCGGCGCATCTCGAAGACCAGCGTGTTGAAGATGCGCGCGCCGGACGCCCCGACCGGATGGCCGATGGCAATGGCGCCGCCATTGACGTTGACGATCGAGGGATCCCAGCCCATGTCCTTGTTGACCGCGAGCGCCTGGGCGGCGAACGCCTCGTTGGCCTCCACGAGGTCGAGCTGATCGGCCTTCCAGTGCGCCTTGGCGAGGGCGGCGCGCGACGACGGGATCGGGCCGGTGCCCATGACCTGCGGATCGACGCCGGCGGTCGCCCAGGACACGATGCGCGCCATCGGCGTGATGCCGCGACGCGAGGCTTCCTTTTCCGTCATCAGCACGATCGCCGCCGCGCCGTCATTGATGCCGGAGGCGTTGGCCGCCGTCACCGTCCCTTCCTTGTCGAAGGCCGGCGAGAGCCTGGCGATGCTTTCCAGCGTCACGCCGTGCTTGATGTACTCGTCCTTGTCGACGATGTGCTCGCCGCGGCGCATCTTGACCGTGACCGGCGCGATCTCGTCGTGGAACTTGCCGGCCGCCTGGGCCGCCTCGGCCTTGTTCTGCGAGGCGACGGCGAAGACATCCTGTTCCTCGCGCGACAATTGCCAGTGGCGGGCGACGTTCTCCGCGGTGTTGCCCATGTGGTAGCCATAGAAGGCGTCCGTCAGGCCGTCCTTGAGCATGGTGTCGACGAATTTGAGGTCGCCCATCTTGGTGCCGGGGCGCAGGTGCGCGGCGTGCGGCGCGAGCGACATGGATTCCTGCCCGCCGGCCACGATGATCGCGGCGTCGCCGGTGGCGATCTGCTGCATGCCGAGCGCGACGGCGCGCAGGCCCGAGCCGCAGAGCTGGTTGAGGCCCCAGGCAGTCTTCTCGAAGGGAATGCCGGCGGCCATCGCCGCCTGGCGTGCCGGGTTCTGGCCCTGTCCGGCGGCGAGGATCTGGCCGAGGATCACTTCGTCGACATCGTGCGGATCGACGCCGGCGCGCGCCAGCGCGGCCTTGATGGCGGTCGCTCCCAATTCGTGGGCGGGCACGTTGGCGAGGGCGCCGTTGAAGCTGCCGACGGGGGTGCGCGCGGCGCTGGCCACGACGATCGATATTGCACTCATGGAGGTTCTCCTGGGGAACGGGGAGGTTCATCATGCTCTTTGCCGGTTCCCGCGCGCGAGTCAAACCCGGAAAAGGTCTTAGTCCGCGCCGGTGGAAGCGGTCGCGAACCGGCCGCCTTTTCGCACCGCATTGCGACGGCGGCGCTGCGCCGCACAAAATGCGCTTTCCAATGCCTGTTTTTTGGGCTTAGATTTTTTGCCGGTTGATGGCGCCGCCCGGCAGGCTCGCGGCGCGACGGGACGGAGCGTTTCATGGCCGACAGGACCGAGCCGGTCATCATCAAGAAATACGCCAACCGGCGTCTCTATCACACCGGCACTTCGACCTATGTGACGCTCGAGGATCTCGCGCGCATGGTCAAGAAGGGCGACGAGTTCGTCGTCCAGGACGCCAAGTCCGGAGACGACATCACGCATCCGGTACTGACCCAGATCATCTTCGAACTGGAGAACAAGGAAGGGCAGAACATGCTGCCCATCCCGTTCCTGCGCCAGCTCATCAGCTATTATGGCGACCAGATGCAGATGATCGTGCCGAGCTTCCTCGAGCAGTCGATGAATGCGTTCCGCAAGGAGCAGGACCGCATGCGCGAGCAGATGACGACGATCTTCGGCAAGGGGCCGGCGGAGATGCTGGACATGTCGAACGCGATGCAGGTGGTCGAGGAACAGACCCGCCGCAACATCGAGGTGTTCCAGAACGCCATGGCGATGTTCTCGCCGTTCGGGTCCCAGCAGGGCAAGGACAAGAGCGCCGCCGCCGAGCGCCGCGGCGAGGAGCTGAAGGAGCTCAAGGAGCAGATCGCCGCGATGAAGCAGCGCATCGACCAGATGGGCGGCGAATAGGTCAGCTCACGCGCACGTCGCGGCCGGCGCCGCGCAGCGACACGACAAACCCGCCCAGCACGTCGATGAGCGCGATCGCCATCAGCGTGAAGAACACCGGGTGGGCGGCGCCGCGCACCAGGAGAAACTCCACCAGGAAGGCAACGAACACGAACATCGACAGCATGTGGTCGGTGACGGAGGCGTCGTAGCCGCGCGATGCCTTGACGATTTCCAGGAGCAGCAGGACCAGGCCCAGGAGGATCAGCGCATCCCCGGCCGACATCGTCCACACGCCGCCCGAAATCATCGGCAGCGACAGGAGCGGCGTGGCCCAGACATCGACGGCGGCGCCGAACGCGCCGGCGAGGCCGAGATTGAACAGAAGGAACGGGATGATCAGAAGCGGGATGCGGGAAAGCATGGGCAGTCTCCGGATTGCATCCCTTTTTTCGCCGCCCGGCCGCCAAGGTCAAGCCGCAGCCGAGCGGCAAACGCAAAAAGGACCGGCCAGGGCCGGTCCTTCCGTCCCGCCGGTGCGGCGATCAGGACTTCGGATCGAGAATCTGGCGGCCGCGATACATGCCGGACTTCAGGTCGACATGGTGCGGACGGCGCAGTTCGCCGGAGTTCTTGTCCTCGACATAGGTCGGGGCCTTCAGCGCGTCGGCCGAACGGCGCATGCCGCGCTTCGACGGCGAGGTTTTCCTTTTGGGAACAGCCATGGTCTTGCTCCAGAACGTGGCGCCGAACCCGGGAACGGTGATCGAAAACGGGCGCGGCGGGGAAAAAGTCGGTGGCCTATACACGCAAGCGCACGGTTTTGCCAGCCGCCTGGCGAAAAAATCACTTCACGCAGCCGACATAGGCGCCGGCCTGGGCGGCGCGCCGCTCGATCACGGCGGCCAGCTTGCGCAGCGCCGCGGTCGGCTTGGCGGGATTGCGCCGGATCGGATTGGGCAGGGTGACGGCGAGCAGCGCGGCCTGGCGGGCGGTGAGGTTCTTCGCCGAGCGGCCGAAATGGTGGCGGGCGGCCGCCTCGATGCCGTAGATGCCCGGGCCCCATTCGGCGACATTGAGGTAGATTTCCATGATCCGCCGCTTGGTCAGCACCAGATCGTAGCCGACGGCCATCGGCAGTTCGAGAAGCTTGCGCAGAATGGACCGGCCCGGCCACAGGAACAGGTTTTTCACCGACTGCATGGTCAGCGTCGAGGCGCCGCGCACCGGCTCGCCATCGATGGCGTCGTCGATGACCCCGCCCAGTTCGCGCAGGTCGATGCCCCAATGGGCGCAGAACTGGCCGTCCTCCGACATGATGACGGAGTGGACGAGCACCGGCGCGATCTCCTCCATGTCCACCCAGCGCCGGTCATAGCCCTTCAGCGTGACGAGATCGCCCGCCATGAGGGTCGAGACCGGATGGACGAAGGGCAGGGCATAGACCAGGGTGAGGATCAGCGGAATGGCGACCAGGACCGCGACGATCCGGGCCAAGGGAAGTGCCAGGCGCCCGAGCATCCGCCTGAGCCATCCCGGCGCTGTGCTGTTGTCGCGAGCGGTCGCCAACCCCGCCTGTCTCCGTTTCCAGCCTGCATAGGGTGTGGCGCCGGCACATGCAATCACACCGCACGCCACCCGGCGCCACCCGGCGCCACCCGTGTTGCGATGCCGCGCGAATGCGGTTATAGGCGGTCTTCTCCCTTATTCCGGTGGTCGATACCACCGCCCGCGCGGGAACGCGGGCGCAACAAGAGGATTTGTGTCATGACCCAGCTTCTGATGCCCAAGGCCACCGCCGTCTGGCTCGTCGACAACACATCGCTCAGCTTCGACCAGATCGCCGATTTCTGCCGCCTGCATCCGCTGGAGGTCAAAGCCATCGCCGACGGCGAGGCCGCCCAGGGAATCCGGGGCCTCGATCCGGTGTCGGGCGGGCAATTGTCGCGCGAGGAAATCGAGCGCGGCGAGTCCGATCCCGCCCATCGCCTGCATGTGCTGGAGCCGAAGGTCCGCGTGCCGGAGGCCAAGCGCAAGGGTCCGCGCTACACGCCGCTGTCGAAGCGCCATGACCGTCCCAACGCCATCCTGTGGCTGGTGCGCAATCATCCCGAACTGAAGGACGCGCAGGTCTCGCGGCTCGTGGGTACCACCAAGACGACGATCGAGCAGGTGCGCAACCGCACGCACTGGAACTCCGCCGGCCTGCAGCCGCTGGACCCGGTAACGCTCGGCCTGTGCTCGCAGATCGACCTCGACCTTGAGGTCGGGCGCGCGGCGCGGGCGCGCGGCGAAATCGCGCCGGTCGGCGACACGCTGCTGCCGGCCTCGGTGACGGAGCGGCTGGAGCCGGCTCCCGTCGCGCCCGAGGACGTGGAGCTCGACGCCTCCAAGGTGTTTGCCAAGCTGTCCTCGCTGAAGGGGCGCGACCTCGACGACGACGAGTGATCAGGCGCCGCAATCCTCCATCCGCCGGTAGAAATCGGCGAGCGCGCGACCGCGTTCGGGCCTGAAGACGCGCCCGGCCGGGCCGAGCGCGGCGATGCGGTCGATGCGGAAGGTGCGGAAATCGTCGCGCATCTCGCACCAGGCGACCAGCGTCCACACCTTGCCCCAGAACCACAGTCCGAGCGGCCGGACGTCGCGGCGCGTGGCGCCGCCCTTTTCGTCGAGATAGTCGATCGCCAGCACGGCCCGGGCCTCCACCGCCTTCTCGATCAGATCGATACGGATGCGGTCGCCGTCGGTCAGCGCCGACGAAGGCGCATGGATTTCGGTCGCCGCGATGCGCCGCCGGTCGGCTTCCGGCACGACGGCGCCGATCTTTTCCAGAGCCTCCTCCGCGGCGCGCGCCATCGCCGCTCCGCCCCAGGCCCGCACCATGCGCGCGCCGGCGACCAGCGCCACGATCTCGTCGCGCGAAAACATCAGCGGCGGCAGGTCATAACCGGCGCGCATCATGTAGCCGACCCCGGCCTCGCCATGGATCGGCACGCCGGACCCGATCAGGTCGGCAATGTCGCGATAGATGGTGCGCTCCGAAACCTCCAGCCGTTCGGCGAGCATGCGCGCCGTGGCCAGCCGCCCGGGCCGCAGGATCTGGACAAGACGGAACAGGCGGTCGGCGCGGCGCATGCCGTTCTCCCGGAAACGCGCCGGCATGCCCGGCGCGCCATCATAACCGGCTTCAGGCGGAAAACAGCCCGAAGGAATTGCCGTCCGGATCGCGGCAATAGGCGAAGCGCCCGGCCGGAATTGCGATGATCGGCGAGACCACCTCGCCGCCGGACGCCGCCACCTGCTCAAGCGAGGCCTCGAGGCCGTCGACATAAAGATGGATGGTCGCGCCGGTGCCGCCGGCCGCCGGGCGGCCTTCGTGCAGATGGCCGGAAATGGCGGTACGCGGATCGCCCGAATAGGCGAAAATGGCTGTCATGTTGGGCCCCATCTGCTCGTCCTTGAGGGCGTGACCGGTGATGGCGCCGTAAAAGGCCTTGGCGCTGGCAAGATTGCTCACCGGGATTTCGAACCAGGCGACGGCATTGGCCGGCGCAATCGAATGGGATCGGGTCATGTCGGCTCTCCTTCGTTGTGACGAGGAAGTGTCGCACACCCCTGCTGACGGCATCCTGTCAGGAGCCGCCTTTCTTGTCGTGGCGGCGTTCGGGCGGGCGGCGGCGCAGCGGCGCGCCGGTCTCCAGGCGATCCTTGATGATCAGCGAATGGACCGTGCCGAGGTCCGCCCCGCATCGGGTGCAGCTCATGCGGCCGCGCAGGTCGCCCATGCGGTGCGGCGGATCGCCGACGACCATGCCGGAGAAACCGCATTTCGCACAGCGATAGGCAAAGAGCGGGTCGCCATCGTCTTCATGCAGATCGTAGTTCTGCCAGTCCTCGTCCATCGTCAGCCCCTGCCGCCGACGATGCGCCGGAGCGCCCAGGCGATCGCAAGCGTCGCGGGGATGAACCAGGCGACGTGCCGGCCATGAAAGCCGAGCATCGACGGGAAACAGGGAAATTCGATGCCGGCCGGCCAGGGCAACACGAAACTCGGCAGCGACAGCGGTGCCGTCCACAGGACGATCCAGACATTGGCGAGCCCGTCGGGCGGCGCCATCAGGAAGGTCGCAAGCACGAAGACCGCGACCGCCAGATACGCACCGGCAACCCCGTTGCCGAGCTTGCGCCTGGTCATCCGCCGACGTCGAACTTCACGCCCTGCGCCAATGGCAGGGTGAGGCCGTAATTGATCGTGTTGGTGGCGCGGCGCATGTAGGCCTTCCACGCATCCGACCCCGATTCGCGGCCGCCGCCGGTTTCCTTCTCGCCGCCGAACGCGCCGCCGATCTCGGCGCCGGACGGTCCGATGTTGACATTGGCGATGCCGCAATCCGAGCCGCGCGCCGACAGGAACGTCTCGGCCTCGCGCATGTCGAGGGTGAAGATGGAGGAGGACAGACCCTGCGGCACGCCATTGTGCATGGCGAGCGCGTCGTCGAAGTCGCGGTACTTCATCACGTAGAGGATCGGCGCGAAGGTCTCCTCCAGCACCGGTCCGGTCTGGCGCGGCATCTCCACCAGCGCGGGCCGAACGTAATAGGCGTCGGCGGCCACATTGTGCGACACGCGCTCGCCACCGG
>JBATNB010000370.1:0-2817 GCA_049290135.1 Rhizobiaceae bacterium | reverse complement strand
GCTCGCGCCGGCGCAGCCGCCCGGGCCGGACCTGAATGCCGTCATGGCGCCCGGGCGCAACGCCAATCCGCGCGTGCGCGCGTTCCTCGACTTCCTTTATCCGCTGTTCCGCGACCTCTGAGCCTGCCCCGAACCGCCCGCGCCGCGCGAAAACCGCCGGCGAACCGCCGGCCGGGCAAGGTCATCTGGAGGTTTTGTTAAACTTGTCCTGTTTCCTTCAATGAAACGCGAGGGTGTTTGCGGCACACTTGCGGATCATTTTGACCGACCTGGTATCGGCGCGGAAGATGAGGGCGGAAATGCGAAGAGGGAAATTTGCGAGCTTCCTGGCTGGCACGTCCGGCAGCGCCGGGGTCACCTTCGTTGTGCTCAGCGCGGTCGTCAGCGCCGCGATCGCGCTCGGCATCGAAACGGCCCGCCTCGGGTCGTCGCGAACGTTCATGCAGGATGTCGGCGACAGCGCCGCCATCTATGGCGCCACGCTGGTTCGCGACGGCGAAAGCAACGATGCGACCGTCACGCAGAAGGTGCGCTCCTGGATGGCTGCGCAACTGACCGGCGGCAATGTCACCTTCGCCGAGGAGGACATCGCGGTCACCGTCGATCGCGTCCGCGGCGCCGTGCGCGTCGAGGCGCGGGTCGAGCAGGAGTTGCTGCTGCCATTCCTGCGCCCCTCCGGCGCGGTAGCCTTGACCACCATCACCGAGGCCGGGGTCGAATCGACCGCCGCCAGCGCCGGCCTGTGCGGCCTGGCGCTGAACGAGAGCGCCCAGAAGGCCATGCATTTCAAGGGCGATGGCGACGTGTCGGCGGACGATTGCGTGTTCTGGTCGAACTCGCGCGACAAGGAAGCCACCCACGGCTTCGGCGATGGCGCCGCCGATACGAGCCAGGTCTGCTCGGTCGGCCGTTACTCGCGCACCGGGACATTCTCGATCCAGCCGCCGCCCGAGGACAATTGCGCGGCGCAGCCCGATCCGTACGCTAGCTGGTCGGCGCCGAAAGCCGACTGGTCGCGCTGCGACTTCGGTCCTTCGCCGCCGCCGGAAGTCGATGGCGGCGGCTATGACGTGACCTTGTCGCCCGGCGTCTATTGCGGCGGGCTGAAGGTCGGCAGCGCGCGCGACGTGGTCTTCAAGCCGGGCCGCTATTTCTTCGACGGCAAGTCGAACATCGTCGCGGCGGGCAGGATCGTCGGCGACGGCGTCTACCTGCATTTCGCCGCGGATTCGGAAGCCGATTTCCGCGCCGACACGATCGAACTCAAGCGCATCGCCGATCCCGCGCTGGCATTCGTGCTCGTTCACGCGCCGGCCGGCGCCGACAAGCCGTCGATTTTCAATTTCGAAGCCCGGTCGGACTTCGAGACCGAAGGCGTGTTCTATCTTCCCGCCGACGAACTCACGTTCAAGATCGCGCGCGCGCCGGGCGCGCCGGCATTCGGCTTCGGCGCCATCGCGCAGCTGGTGGCATTCGATACCGACAAGGGCGACACGTTCGCATTCAGGCCGCTGATCCGGTTTGCCAATGGCAAGCCGGCCCTGTCGGACACCGCCGCGATCCGCCTGCTGCGCTGAGCGGACGGAACGCCGCGTTCCCTCACGCCGGCTCAGATCTCGCCGGCGACCCGGTATCCCTGCCGCGCCAGCAGCGCGCGAAACCAGTCGAGCCCGGTGTCGAACGCCTGCCGCTCGCGTGCCACGGCGTCCGCCGCGTCCAGCCGGTCGCCCTCCAGATGCCGCTCCGGCCCGAACTGGCGGAAACAGGGCGTTACCGGCAGCGCCGAGGCATCCACCTTCACCGGCGCGGTATAGGACCAGACATTCTCGAAGCAGAACCGCCGCAAGCCCAGCGCATGGAGCCGGTCGGTGATCGCGGCGATCGGCAGAGTCCCTTCGCCCATCGGCACGCCCTGCACCACGAGGCGCCCCTCGGCGGTGCGCGCCAGGACATGGTCCTTGATGTGGCAGCGGTGGATGAATGGCGCCATCGCCTCCAGGGCGACGAACGGATCCTCGCCCACCATCTGGCTGTTACCGTAGTCATAGAGCGCGCGCACGTTGGGATGGTCGACCGCCGACAGGATTTCGGCGATTTCGGCGCCCTGGAAATCCTCGTGGTTCTCAAGCACCAGCGTGACCCCGGCATCGCGCGCAACATTGGCCACCGCCTTCAGGTCGTCGATGGTCCAGCCGATGAGATCGGCCATCGACCCGCTGTATCGGGTGTAGGTGCGCAGCGTGTCGCCGCCGCAGGCCGCCGTGACCGCGATCATGGCGCGCATGTTTTCCGGCCTGGTGTCGGAGGTGTCGAGTTCGAGCGTCAGGCCGAGTTCGCCGCGCATCCGGTTCACGCGGGCAAAATGCGCGCTGCCGGTTCCGCCAAGGTCGCGGTAGCCCGGCCCGTTGGCCGAGATGTTGACGCCGGTGAACCCCGCCGCCTTCATGTCCGCCATGTAGCGCAACACATCGTAACCGGTGCCGAGCGCGCCGGCGTGGCGGAAATGGTAGCGCAGCGAGAACGAATGAACGTTGAGCGAGATCGTTTTCACCCGGCAAGCCCTTCGATGAAGTCGAGTTCGTTGGCGAGAGCCTGCCGGTAGCGCGCCGAGGTCTCCGGCTCCGCCACCTCGAGTTCCTGCGCCCGGTAGTGGCAATAGCAGGCGATGCGCCAGTGCCATGCGGCGGCCGTCGCGCGGTAGCGCGCCACCGCGACGCGGTCCGGATAGGCGTCGAGGAAGGATGCCGCCGCGTCAGCGTCGTGCGGCGCCCGCCGGTAGAGCGTCATCATCGCCGGCGACAGGAAACAGGCGAGATC
>JBATNB010000369.1:0-3778 GCA_049290135.1 Rhizobiaceae bacterium | reverse complement strand
CGGCTGTTCTGGTCGTGGTACCGGCAGGCGCGGTCGCGCGATGCGCTGGCCGGCGGGTTTGCCGGCCCTGGCGGCTGAAACGCCCGCGACGCCGCGATCCGGGCCGATTTGCCCGCTTCACACGACCGTCATGACGCGAATAGAGTGTGGCCGCCGGTGATTCACCGGAGTGGAGGTGCGCTTGGGAATAGCCGTTTCTCCCGAAAGCCTGCCGGCGCTGGTCCTCAACGCCGACTACCGCCCGCTCAGCTATTATCCGCTGTCGCTGTGGTCCTGGCAGGATGCGATCAAGGCCGTGTTCCTCGACCGCGTGCACATCGTGGCGGAGTACGAGCACGAAGTCTCGTCGCCGAGCTTTTCCATGCGCCTGCCGAGCGTGGTGTCGCTCAAGACCTTCGTCAAGCCGAGCCGGCATCCGGCGTTCACCCGGTTCAACGTGTTCCTGCGCGACCGGTTCCGCTGCCAGTATTGCGGTTCACCGGATGAACTGACCTTCGACCATGTGATCCCGCGGCGTTGCGGAGGCGAGACGACCTGGGAGAACGTGGTGGCGGCCTGCTCGCCGTGCAATCTGCGCAAGGGCGGGCTGATGCCGAACCATGCGCGGATGTGGCCGCTGCAGAAGCCCTATCGCCCGTCGCTGTCGGATCTGCACGCCAATGGCCGGCTGTTCCCGCCGAACCATCTGCACGAAAGCTGGATGGACTATCTCTACTGGGACAGCGAACTGGAACCGTAGGCGGCTCAGTCGGCCTTGCGGGTCAGGGCGCCGAAAAAGGCGATGGCCGCCAGACCGAGGCTGATCGGGACATTCCAGCCGGCAAAGGACAGGCCGAGGAATCGCCACGGCGCCTTGTCGCAGGACGGCGGAATGACGGCGTCGATGGCGTCGAGCACGCCCTTGCCGCCGGTATCGATCGGTGCCCCGGACGATGTGCAGGACGCAGGCCCCGGCCAGAAGGCCCATTCGATCCCGGAATGGTAGATCGCCAGCCCGCCGCCATAGAGCATGAGCAGCCCGGCAAGCAGCAGCAATCCGCGCCGGACCCAGGACGGCGCACCGAGTGGGTGGGCATAGGCGGCCGCCATCGTCGCGGGCAGACCGAGGTAATAGGGCGTGCGCTGCATGTAGCACAGCGCACACGGCATGTAGCCGCCCACATGCTGGAACAGCAGCGCCGTGCCGACCGCGCCGGCCATCGCGGCGAACAGGAACAGCGCGATCCGGGTCTGGTTTTCACCGGCGTTGGCGGTCAGCGATGTCATGGCGATCCCGGTCATGAGGTGTAGTAGCGCAAGGCGAAATACAGCAGCAGGATTGCGGCGGCCGCAAGACCGGCGAGCAGGCCGAGGCGGCGCTCGATGAAATCGCGAATCGGCTCCCCGAAGGTGCGCAGCAGCCAGGCGAAGGCGAAGAACCGCGCGCCGCGCGCCAGGATGGCCGACAGGACGAACAGGCCGAGATCGACATTGGCCGCGCCGGCGAGGATCGTGACCACCTTGATCGGCGGCAGGTGTGCCAGGCCGGAGGTGACCAGCATGAGCAGGATCGCGTTGGCGTTGGCCGATCCGCGCAGCGCCTCGAAACTGTCGAGCTTGCCGTAGAACTCCAGCACCGGCCGGGCAATGGCTTCGAAGGCATAGTAGCCGATGGTCCAGCCGAGAATGCCGCCGAGCACGGACGCCACGGTGGCGACGAAGGCGTAGCGCCACGCACGCTTCGGCTCGGCAAGCGCCATGGGCAGGAACAGGACGTCGGCCGGAATGAGGAAGAACGAGCTTTCGACAAAGGCAATGACGGCAAGCCAGGTTTCGGCCGACTTGCGCGCTGCCAGAGAGAGTGTCCAGTCGTAGAGACGTCTCAGCACGTCCTGCTCCCCGCCGCACAGGCGGCGCGGATCGTGTAGGCGAGTTTGCGCTGCCGGGCAACCGCGCGGATGGTTGACGCGGACGGGTCCGCGCCTATATTCCCCGCGCTCGCGCCGCCTCCCGGCGCGAATGCCCCTGTGGCGGAACTGGTAGACGCGCTCGACTCAAAATCGAGTTCCGCAAGGAGTGCTGGTTCGAACCCGGCCAGGGGCACCAAGCGTCCCGCATGCGCAAAGGCTGAACGACCGGATGCGATTCGAAGGCGACACGATCGAGGCGATCACCGCGTCCTTCGATTGGGAAATCCCCGGGCGGTTCAACATGGCGGCGGCCGCCTGCGACGACCGCGCGGCCTTGGAACCCGACCGCCCCGCCCTGATCCGGTGGAGCCCCGACGGCCAGACGGAAACCATCAGCTATGGCGCGCTCAAGCGGCGCTCCGATTCGCTGGCCAACGCGCTGGTTTCCCTCGGCGCCAGGCCGGGAGACCGCGTCGCCATCGTGCTGCCGCAGTGCCTGGACGCCGCCGCCTCCCACATCGCCATCTACAAGGCCGGCCTCATCGCGGTGCCGCTGGCACGCCTGTTCCAGCCCGACGCGCTCGAATACCGGCTTCGTCGCGCCGGCGTCTCGCTGGCGATCACCGACGCGGCGGGCGCGGCCAAGATCGCCACGATCCGGCCGGGTCTTGCCGACCTGCGGCAGGTGCTGGTGACCGGCGATGTCGCGGGGACGGACGAGGTCGCGCTCGAACCGCTGCTTGGCCGCCATGACGGGCCGTTCAGCCCGGTCGAGACGACGCCGGACACGCCCGCGCTCATCATCTTCACCTCCGGAACGACCGGGCCGCCCAAGGGGGCGCTGCACGGCCACCGCGTGCTTCTCGGCCATCTGCCGGGGCTCAAGGTGCACCATGAATTCATGCCGCAGCCGGGCGATGTCGCCTGGACGCCGGCGGACTGGGCCTGGGCCGGCGGCCTGCTCAACATCCTCCTGCCGTGCCTGACCTTCGGCGTGCCGGTCGTGTTCGGCGGCCTTGACCGGTTCGATGCCGAAACCGCCTTCCGGCTGATGAGCGAAACCGGCGTGCGCAACGCCTTCATCCCGCCGACAGCGCTCAGGCTGATGCGGGCGGTGGAGCGGCCGGCCGAACGGTACGCGCTCAAGATTCGCACCATCGGTTCGGGAGGCGAAAGCCTGGGAGCGGCCACGCACGCCTGGGCGGAACGGGAGCTTGGCATCCGCATCAACGAGTTCTACGGCCAGACCGAATGCAATCTGGTGCTGTCGTGCTTCGGGGCCGCGGGGGTCATGAAGGCCGGGTCGATCGGCAAGCCGGTGCCGGGGCATGTCGTGGCGGTCATCGACGACAGCGGCGTTCCCTGCGCGCCCGGCGTGCGCGGGCAGGTCGCCATCCGGCGCCCCGACCCGGTGATGTTCCTCGGCTACTGGAAGGACGAGGACGCCACGGCGCGCAAATATCTCGGCGACTGGCTAGTCACCGGCGACCAGGCGATCGTGGACGAGGAGGGGTATTTCACCTTTGTCGGACGGGACGACGACATCATCAACGTGGCGGGATACCGGGTCGGGCCGGGCGAGATCGAGGATTGCCTGATCACCCATGCTTCCGTCAGGCTCGCCGCCGCCGTGGGCAAGCCCGATCCGGTCAAGGGCGAGGTGGTCAAGGCCTATGTGGTGCTGGCCGACGGCGCGGTTCCCGGCGAAGCGCTGGCCGAGGACATCAAGCGCCACGTCAAGGCGCGGCTGGCGGCGAATTTCTACCCGCGCGAGGTGGAATTCGTCGACGACATTCCGCTGACGACGACCGGCAAGGTGATACGCCGGCTGTTCCGCGACAAGGCGCGGGCCGAGGCGGCCCTCAGCGCTTGACCAGGCCGCGCAGGCG
>JBATNB010000368.1:0-3720 GCA_049290135.1 Rhizobiaceae bacterium | reverse complement strand
CCCTGCGGGCCTCTGCCCGGCCTGGCCGCGCCGCCGCGTAGGCGCCGCGCACATAGCGCTCCGCCCCCCATTTGGTCATTGTCGACCGCCCGACCTGGCCGCGAATGTCCGACCCGAAGATGGAGACCAGCCGGTCGATGAAGAAGTCGACCGCCGCGCCCTCGCCCGCCGCCTCCATTTCCCAGGCGAAATCGCCGCCGACGAAACCCACCATCAGGTCGCTGTCGAACGGGAAGGCGAGAATGTAGACATCGTGCTGCGCCGGCCGCTCGATCAGGAGGTCGTCGAAGGGCTGCAGGCCGAGCCTGGTGTTGCGGATTTCCACCGGGATCTTGGTGAGCATCCCCATCGGCAGATCGAACGCCGCCTGCATGTGCGCGACCGGAAGATCGGGTTCGAACTGGATCTCCTCGAACGCCAGCACCGACGGCGATGCCGTGACGATCACCGCGCCGGCGCGGATCACGCCGCGGTCGGTCTCCACCTGCACGTCCCGCCCGCCCCAGCGCACCAGCCGGACCGGCGTGCCGAGTTCGACCGGGACGTCGGCGCCGAACCGGGCGACGAGCGCGCCGAACCCCTCGCGGGTGAAATAGTTCGGATCGAGATCGGCGGCGGTGCGGAAATCCTCCACCGAGATCTCGTCATAGTCCTTGCCGAAATCCATCGGCCCGGAGAATGTCGCGGCGGCGCGCTGGATCGCGCCGCTGCGCAGCAATGCCGAGACCCGGTCGTCCGGGCCGTTCCAGTGCTCCATCGCCGCGGCCAACTCGGCGTCGGCGGCGCGCATGGCCGCCTCTTCCTCGTCGCTCGCCTTGCGCCGGCCGAGCCAGAGATGGTCGACCTCCATGGCGTGATGGTGCAGCGTCCAGCCGGCGGCGCGGGCTTCCTCGAAATATGGGTTGCGGTCCGCGGCATGGATCCAGGCACAACCGATGTCGAAGGGAACGCCGAAATGCTCGCTGGACGTATGGGCGCGACCGCCGATGCGGGTCATCGCCTCCAGCACCTTGACCGTGCGTCCGGCCGCGATCAGCACCTTGGCGGCGGCAAGGCCCGCCGAACCCGCACCGATGACAACGACGTCGACGTCCGCCATCGCGGCCTCCGACTGTTCGAGTGCGCCCCGCGCGCAGACTAGCAATTGCGCCGCGCCGGCTGCCATCAAATTTTCAACACACTGGTCTGTGACAGCGCAGGTGACAAATGTCCGGAGCCTTGGCAGATTGTCCAGGTGGGCGACAAGCGGCGGTGGAGAAGGAATTTCGTATGAGAATCATGGTGTTCAAGCGAATCGCAGTGACGGCGGCGCTCGTGCTCGCCACCGCCGGCGGCGCCAGCGCGGCCAAATGCGGCAACGATGGCTCCGGCTACAAGGCGTGGCTGGACTCCTTTTCCGGCGAGGCGAAGGCGGCCGGCGTCAAGCAGAAGGCGATTTCGGCGCTGCAGGGCACGAGCTATTCCAGCAAGACCATCCAGGCCGACCGCAACCAGAAGAGCTTCAAGCTGACGCTCGATCAGTTCATGGCCAAGCGCGGCGCCTCGTCGATCATGTCCAAGGGCAAGTCGATGAAGCGGTCGAACGCCGCCCTGTTCGAGCGCATCGAGAAGAAATACGGCGTGCCGCCGGGACCGCTTCTGGCCATCCTCGGCATGGAATCGGGCTTCGGCTCGTTCATGGGCAACCAGAACACGCTCTCCGCCGTCGCCACGCTCGCCTATGACTGCCGGCGCTCGGAGTTCTTCACCAACCAGCTGATGGCGGCGCTCAAGCTTGTCGAGCGCGGCGTGCTTTCGGCAAGCTCGGTCGGCGCCATGCATGGCGAGATTGGCCAGACGCAGTTCCTGCCCGCCAACGTGCTGAAGTTCGGCGTCGATGGCAATGGCGACGGCCGCGTCGACCTGCGCAACCAGGCCGATGCGCTCGCCTCCACCGCCAATTTCCTGCGCGGGCATGGCTGGCGGGCCGGAGCCGGATACCAGCCGGGACAGCCGAATTTCGGCGCCATCCAGGGCTGGAACGCCGCCGGGGTCTACCAGAAGGCCATTGCCATCATCGGCGCGGAAATCGACAAGAACTGAAACGCGGCCACGCCGCGCAAATCGGACGGCCGGGCTTGCCCGGCCGTTGCTTTTGGCGCCGTGTCCGGCCGCTCAATAGGCGTCGCAAGTGTCGGCGACGGTGTCCTGGGTCGATTCCGCCACCTCGTCGCCCACGATGCGGAACGTCTCGCGCATCAGGATGTCGTTGTCGGGGAAGTCGTAGCAGGCCAGCACCGTGGCGGTGTCGCCGTCGGCCTTCTCGATGCGGTGGCGGATCGTGGCGCCCTGCACCGCGTTTTCCCATTCGTCCATCGAGGCGATGAACGCCGCCTGGTCCTGCTCCAGCCCGAGATCGTTGAGGCGGATGACCGCGTCGTCGGCCAGAAGCGCCGACAGCGCGGCGCGGTCGGCCCGCAGCAGCGCGTCATACCAGCGATCGACCACGGCGGCCGGATCGGCGAACGCGGGGCCGGCAAGGGCGGCAAGAAGCAGGGCGGTCACGAGGCGTTTCATGGTCGATTCCCGATTGTGCCGGCGTTCTGAAGGCCGAGCGGGTCGAAATTACGGCGATCCGTCGCGATCGGGACGCCGGAAATCGCCGGATTCCGCGTCCATGGCCCACAATTCCCCGGTGGATATGTCGAACCAGGCGCCATGCAGCGACAGCCGGCCCTTTTTCTCCAGGATGTTCACGCACGGGAAACTGCGCAAATTGGCGATCGAATAGCGGATCGCGATGCGCTCCAGCGCGGTCTGGCGTTCGCCGGGCGTCATCAGCCGGTTGGCCGTGACGGCGCCCGCCGCCGGGGCGACCAGGTTCATCCATTTGCCGATGAAGTCGCCCGGAGACAGCGGCGGCGCATCGGGCGAGAGCGCCGCGGCGATGCCGCCGCACCGGCCATGGCCCATGACGACGATGTGCTCGACCTTGAGGCTCTGCACCGCGAATTCGAGCGCGGCGGACGTGGCGTGGTAGGCGCCGTCCGGCTCGTAGGGCGGCACCAGATTGGCGACGTTGCGCACCACGAACAGATCGCCCGGGCCGGCGTCGAACACGATCTCCGGCGCTACGCGCGAATCGCAGCAGGCGATCACCATCGTCTTCGGCGTCTGTCCCTCGCGCGCCAGTTCGCGATAGCGGTCGCGCTCGGCGCCGTAGCGCCGCGCCATGAAGTCCCGATAGCCGTCAAGCAACACGTCCGGAAGAATGCCCATGCGCCTGACTTAGCGGGAAGCGACGTGCCGATCAACGCTCAGCCGCGTCAGGTGCGGATCGCCACCGGAAGCCCGAAGCCGTCGGTCGGCGGCGGATCGGGATGGACAAGCGCCTCGCCGCGGAGGTGACGCCCGGCCACCAGCATGAGCACGCAGGCATCGAGGACATCATCCTCGCCCGCGCCCGGCGGCGGGCGTCGCTCCAGCACGGCGCGTTCGAATCCGAGCGTTGCAAGCAGGGCGCGGCGTTCCGCCATGGCGGCCGGGTTGATGCGCCCCTTGACCTTCTTCGCAAACCGCATCGGCTGCCAGCCGTTCAACACCGCGAACGCGGCTTCCGGATGCGATTCCACCACGCGCAGCGCCAGCGCCGGATCGGCGCGCAGCAGAATGTCGATTTCGCGGATGCGCCGAAACAGGGCGAAGGCCTGGAAGGCGATCCCTCGCGGCGGATCCGACGTG
>JBATNB010000367.1:0-2648 GCA_049290135.1 Rhizobiaceae bacterium | reverse complement strand
CTTGTAGACGTCCGAAAGGCCGGTCTTCATGGCCGCCAGCGATGCGTCGGCATCCTGGGTGCCGGCAAGGAAGGCGTTCATGTTGTTGCGGATCGCTTCGGAGACCTTCGGGTAGGAGGCGCTGACCGGGCGGGCGCGCGCGGTCTCGACCACCGGCAGCGCGTCCTTGAACCACGGGTTGGCCTTGAGCACGTCGGCGTCGGTATAGACCTCGGGGAAGACCGGGAGATGCGAGGCGAGGATGGCCTGCATCTTGGAGACCTCGGGCGAGGACAGATAGCGGATCAGGTCGACGGCTTCCTTCTTGTGCGTTGAGAAGGCGGTGACCGCCAGCTGCCAGCCACCGATGCAGGTGGACGCCTTGTCGGCGGTGAAGCCGGGAAGCGGCACGACGCCGACCTTGCCCTTGACCTGGCTGTCCTCGTCGTTCTGGGTGCGGTTCCAGACATAGCCCCACGACATGCCGAACAGCAGGTTGCCGGCCTGCAGGTTCTGGCGGATCTGGTCGGTCTTGATCTCGGCGAGGTTCGGCGGCGTGATCCCGGCCGCCTTCAAGTCGGCCCACAGGTCGAAGGGCTTGCGTGCCTCGGCGGCGTCAAGGGCGAGCTTTCCGTCCTTCAGCAATTCGCCACCGGCGCCCCACAGCGGGACAAGATAGGTGCAGACGGTCCCCTCGATCGGCGCGCCGGCGGTCTCGAACCCGGAGAGGTTCGGGTTGCCTTCGGCCTTCTTGACGGCGTCGGCGGCCGCCTTCAATTCGTCCCAGGTCTTCGGGGCGGCGATGCCGTTCTTCTCGAGCAGATCGGCGCGGTAGTAGAGGAACTGCGCATCGGCGAAATAGGGCAGGGCGATGACCTTGCCATCGACGATGTTGGCCTCGCGATAGGCGGCCAGGTATTTCGACATCACGGCATCCTTGTCGGCGCCGAGATAGTCGTCGAGCGGCTCGGCCCACTGCGCCGCCGCCCACTGCGCCGGCCTGATGACGTCGATGAGGACGACGTCCAGCGCGGTGTCGCGCGCCGCCAGCACGGTGTTGAGATATTGCTGCTGCTGTTCGGACGTCGCGCCGCCGACCTCGATCTCGACCTTCACGCCCGGCGTCTTGGCCTGGTAGGCATCGAGAATCTGGCGCATCACGTCGGGACGCTGCTGGCCGCCGGTGAAGATGCGCAACAGCGTATCCTCGGCCGAGGCCTGGACGGTCAAGGCGGCGAAAGCCGCGAGGAATGTTCCACCGAGAAGTTTCTTCATTTCAGTCCTCCCTGATCAAGACGTTCAGGACCGCAGCCGCGGCCCCATCATTCATGGCAGTCAATTCGACAACGTCGCTCCTGTGTCCGCGTCGAACATGTGGGCGCGCTCCAGCGCGAGCGCGATGGTCACGGCCTGCCCGAAAGCGAGCCGGATCCTTGGTTCGAACCGGCCGGTGAACCGCGATGCGCCGACGCGCACGGTCACCTGGTTTTCCGAGCCCAGCGGCTCGACCAGTTCCACTTCCCCGGCAATGCGGTTTGCGCCCGGACCGTCGGCGAGGCTGACCAGTTCGGGGCGAACTCCGATCGTGACCGGGCGGCCGGCGAACGGCGCGAGCCGGCGGGCTGCCTCGGGATCGAGCCGGATCTCGGCATCGCCGGGCAGGACCAGCGTCTGCCCGCCGGGCGCGACCTGGGCCGATGCCATGTTCATCGGCGGCGCACCGATGAACCCGGCGACGAACCGGTTGGCGGGGCGATTATAGACCTCGTCGGGGGAACCGTACTGCTGGACGTGGCCGCCCTGCATGATGGCGATGCGATCGGCGAGCGTCAGCGCCTCGATCTGGTCGTGCGTGACATAGACAATGGTCGTTCCGAAGCGCAGGTGCAGCTTCTTGATCTCAACACGCATGTCGGCCCTGAGCTGGGCATCGAGGTTCGACAGCGGCTCGTCGAACAGGAACACTTTCGGCCGGCGCACGATCGCCCTGCCCATGGCGACGCGCTGGCGCTGGCCGCCGGACAATTGCCCGGGCTTGCGCTCCAGAAGGTGCGTGATCTGCAGGATCTCGGCGGCCTCCATGACCGACTTGTCGATCTCGGCCCTTGGCTTGCCGCGCATGCGCAGGCCGAACGCCATGTTGTCGAACACGCTCTTGTGCGGATAAAGCGCGTAGTCCTGGAACACCATGGCGATGTCGCGGCCGCGCGGCGGGATGTCGTTGACGACCTGTCCGCCGATCGCGATCTGTCCGGCGGACACGCCTTCGAGGCCGGCGATCATCCGCAGCAGCGTGGACTTGCCGCACCCGGACGGGCCGACAAGCACGACGAACTCGCTATCGGCGATCGACAGGTCGATGCCGTGGAGCACCTTGACCCGTCCGAACTGCTTGACGACCTGGTTTATTTCAACGCCTGCCACCCGCCGCTCTCCCTGCGGTGTCCCGCAGCCCGAGGCGTCGCGCCCGGGCGGAATGGCGGCATAATGTCATGTCTTGTAAAAGATACAAGAGATGATAGTCTGAAATTCGTGCCGGGCGTCGACCGGTTGCCAACCCGATCCCGAAGCCGACACGGCTTCCATGACAGTCAGGCGAATGAACCGGATCCTGTTCATCGGCATCGCAGTCCTCGACCATGTCTTCATGGTCGATGCGTTCCCGGCGG
>JBATNB010000366.1:0-7382 GCA_049290135.1 Rhizobiaceae bacterium | reverse complement strand
CCTTCCCGATCTTTCGCCCGCCATGCCCGACGACGAGACCGCCTGCCGCAAGGACCTCGACCGGCTGGGGGTTCGCTGGGCCGACAAGCCGGCGATCCGCGAGGGCGCCTGCGGGATCGACTGGCCGATCGAGGTTTCCGCCCTGCCCGGCAATGTCGCGCTCGAGCCGGCCGCGACGCTCAACTGCCGGATGGCGCGATCCTTCTCCCGCTGGGTGAAGGCCGAACTGCAGCCCGCCGCGCGCCGCCGCTACATGTCCGGCGTCTCGGTCATTCGCCAGGGATCGGCCTATGCCTGTCGCGGCATGATCGGCGCGCGCGAAGCATCGCTCTCCGAGCACGCCACCGGCAATGCCATCGACGTGATGGAAATTCGCCTGCGCAACGGCAAGGCCATCGACGTGCGCAAGCCGGGCCTGTTCTCGTTTCGCCAGCGCGGCCTGCTGTCGAATGTCCGCGGCGAGGCGTGCGATTATTTCTCAACCGTCCTGGGCCCCGGCTACAATCGCGAACACCGCGACCATTTCCATTTCGACCTGCGCCCGCGCCAGGGCGGCCGCGTTTCCTGCCACTGATCCGGCAAGCGACCGGCCAAAGGAAAAAGGCCCGCCGGTCACCCGGCGGGCCTTTCCGCGCACCCCGCCCGGGGTCACGTCATTGCGGGTTGATCAGCAGCTTCGGCAGCACCTTGCGATCGATCGGCGCGGACTGCTCGAGCAGCGTCCGGTCCTGGTTGATCTGCGGGAACCCGCATTTGCCGTTGACCACGATCTGGCCCTTCGGGCAGCGGCAGCGACCATTGACCACCACCTGGCCGGGCACCGTGCAGGTCGGTTCCTGCGGCGGCACGCGGCACTCGCCCTTGATCGGCTGGGTGCCCTTCGGGCAGACGCAGCGACCGTTCTGGTCGACGATCTGGCCGACGATCTGGCACTGCGGCTGCGGCTTGCGGCAGGCGCCGTCGATCGGAACGGTGCCCTTCGGACAGACGCAGCGACCGTTCTGATCGACGATCTGGCCGCTGATCTGGCACTGCGGCTGCGGCTTGCGGCACGCGCCGTTGATCGGCACGGTGCCCTTCGGACAGACGCAACGACCGTTCTGGTCGACGATCTGGCCGCTGATCTGGCACTGCGGCTGCGGCTTGCGGCAGGCGCCGTTGATCAGCTCGGTGCCCTTCGGACACACGCACTTGCCATTGGACACCACCTGGCCGGGGATGGTGCAGACGATCGCCGGCTTCTTGCAGACGCCGCTGATGACAACCTGACCCGACGGGCACTGGCACTTGCCGTTGATCGGCACCTGTCCCGGGATCGAGCACACGATCGGCTTCGGCTTGCCCTCGATCGGCACGCAGGTGCCGTTCTTGTAGGTTTCGCCATCCGGGCAGACGCACTTGTTGTTTTCATTCAGGATCAGCGGCGGCGTGCAGGTCTTGGCCGACGCCGCGACCCTGAACCCGTGGCAATCGGCGAACGGCGGCAACTCGCCGGCGATGCCTTCGGGAGCCGGCAGGGCCTTGGCGACGCCATCGGCGCCTCCCGGACCGTTCGGCAGCGCCGCGAAGCAGTTCAGGCCGTTGGCGCCGTCCTTGCCCGCGACATTGGCCGGCATCTGGATCGTCACCTGATGCACCCGGGTTTCGCCCGGCTCCATCACCATGGTGGCGACGCAGTCGATGGGCAGCACCCCCGGTTCCGGCGAACAGCCGAGCGGCGGTGCGATCGAAATGATCGGTGCCTCGACCATCACCCCGTTCACCGACAGCCGGTCGACGACATGGACAGGGCCGTTGACCTGGCTGCCCGTGCCGTTGGCGATGGCGATCTCGAACGAGCAGGAGCCGCCGGCATTGCAGGACAGGTCGCCGGACTTGTCGACCCGCAGCGTGCCCCCGAACTCGGCGCAAGCCGGGCCGAACGGCTGGACGGCATCGCCGGGCCCGGCCACGCGACCGGTGGCGCAATTGCGCGCCGGTTCGCCGTTGGTGGCGGGGATGCCGACATCGAAGCCGCGCGTCACGCCCGGAGCCAGCAGTGGCCCGGGGATCGAGCAGGTGAGCGAGGCGGCCGGCACCGGCGAACAGTTCCATTCCGGCCCGTCGGGAATGACGGCGGTGATGGGAACCTGGGCGCCGCCACCGATCATCTCGGCGGCGTCGAGCACCTGCACCACGCCGGCGGGCGCCGCGGTGCCGTTGTTGGTTACCGTGATGCGGCAGCGCGTGCCGCGGTCACCGAACGATGCGCACTCCTTCCTGATCGACAGATCGGCCTGTCCTCCGGGACGCCCGAGGTCGAGCATCGAGCAGGACTGGTTGTTGGCCATGTTGGATTCGTTCGGCACGCGCTTCAGCGCCACGCAGTTTTCCACCGCGCGCGCCGGATAGTTCGCCGCGTTGACGCCGACCGCCAGCGTGGCCGTCGCGCCGGGGGCAAGCGTGATCGATGCCAGGTCGCAGCGCAGCGCGCCGGGGCCGGTCGAAACGCAGACCCAGGGCGGCGTCGGCTCGACCAGCACGGCCGAGGGCGCCGGCGCGGTCACGATGTCGTCGACCGTCAGCGGACCGGTGTAGGGCGCCGATCCGACATTGGTGATGTTGACCCGCCAGATGCAGAACCCGTTGGGCAGGCAGGTGGTGGCGCCTTCGCGGGCCGGCACCTTGACGATGGAGAGATCGGCCTTGGGCTGGTCCGGGTTCGGACAGCGCGGATCGCGCGGGCCGCAGATCGGGATCGACGCGCACGACCGGTCGTTCGTCAGATTGCCGAACGGCGCCGGCTTGTCGCTGGCGGCATAGTCATACTCCGCGCAATTGCGGATGGCGTCCCAGTTCCAGCCCGGGCCCGGACGGAATCCGAGCTTCAGGTCGACGAAATCACCCGGATTGAGCGTCAGCGGCGGATGCTTGCACATCACCGGGCTGATGCCGGGCAGGCAGGTCCAGGGCGCGTTCGGACCGGAGACGATGGTGGCGTTGCCGGGTCCGGTGACGTCCTCGATCGCGATCGGGCCGGTGTAGGGCGCGGTGCCGGCGTTGGAGACGCGCACCACGAAGTCGCAGCTGCCGTCGCGGCGACAGATCGTGTCGACGGCGCGCTTGACGACCTTGATGTCCGGCTCGCCCGGTTCCGGGCACCGGATGTCCTCGGGGATGACGATGGTGATGCGCTGCGTGCAGCACAGGCCCAGCCCCTCGACCGGCGCGCCGGTCGACTGGATGCCGGTGATCATCAGTTCGATGGTATCGCCGGGCGCGGCACCCGAGATCGTCCATTCCAGCATGCCGCCACCGGCGGGCACGACCTGCGAGGCCGGCGCGATGGTGATGCCGGGCGTCAGCGATTCCAGTTCCACCGTCTGTCCGGCCATTTCCGGGCCCATCGGCAGGCGATAGGTGAAGTCGCCGAGACCGTCGCGGTCGCAGTCGATCTCGCCGTCGACCAGCTGGAAGCACGGCTCGGGCGGTGTGCCGCCGGGCGGCGTGCGGTCGCAGCCGGTCAGGTCGATGACAACTTTCGTCTTCTCGCCGGTTTCCGGGTTGCCGTCATCGGGCAGGGCCGGGTCGTGGCTGACGAGGATCGTGGTCCCGCCCTTGAGAGAGGCGGTGATGCCGGCCTGGTTCAGCGTCACCGTCGGAGCCGCGAACGCTCCCGGATCGAGCTGCGCCGTCACCACCAGGCGCAATTCGCGCCGGTCCCCGCCGGAACCGTCGAGATCGTCGGCGCTCAGGCGGAAATCGCTGATCTGCACCGTATCGTCGACATCGGCGACCTCGAGGATCTCCACCGCCGGCCCGCCGGCGCCGGTCACGTCGCCGGAAAGGCTGGCGTTGACGATGCGCATGCCCGGCGGCACCTGGTCGGTCAGGTCGAGCTTGAGGTTGGCAAGCAGGTCCACGGACTTCGGATTGTCGAAGAACTCCGGCGTCGCCCGGATGCCGAACCGGATGTCGTAGCGCGCATAAAGGCACGACAACTGCGTACCGGTCTTGGTGAACTCGACGACAGGTCGCGGCGCCAGCGGCCGTTCGGGCGATTTCAGATCGTCCGCCACGCCGGGCGGCAGTTCGATGCCGCCTCCCGGCATGATCTTCAGCGTCGGCTCGGCGGCAAGCGCCGGGCCGGCCAGGAGCGCGGCCAGGCCGAATGCCTGCGCGACACGCTTGAATGCGGAGAAAAGGTTCATGGCTGGGCCTCCGGCCTTGACGGTTGCGTGGCGAGCGTCGGAAGGATCGAGACGGGTCATCGCATCCTCCTCACGGTTCGCAGCTGACGTCAGGGGTCGGAAGCGGCAGTGTCACCTTGCAGCAGGGGAAGGCCCCTCCCGCCTTGGCATCCGCATCCTTGTAGAAACACAGGTTCACATCGACCGTCTCGCCCGGCACATGGCCGTTGACGCCGATCGTGTAGGGCGCGCCCGGCGGCACGGTCTGCATCAATGGCGAAATCGCGGTGCCCGGCGTGCTGGTGTTGGCCTTCACCGAATCGAAGCCGTAGCCGGTGCGGTCGCCAATGGTCAGGTCGGCCTCCAGCCCGCCGGGCGTGCAGTAATAGGCCAGGTCGGTCAGCTCCACGCAGGGCGACTGCAGCGGCGGCACGACGGGCGGATACCACGGGTCGTACCATCCGGCGCGGCCTTCGCACGGGCGCCAGATCTCGACATCGCCGACATGGCCCATCAGGTCCGGATCGTCATGCAGCCCGTCCTGGTCGATGAACCAGGAGCCGAACGGCGGCACGTTTGCCGGTTCGACAGCATAAAGCGGCGTCAGCTGCACGCCATGGACGCTGAGCGGTCCGCCGGGCAGCAACTGTTCGGCAAGCGCGGGATTGTTGCGCAGATCGTCACCGGTCTTGGCGATCGTGCCGACGCAGACGCGCTGGTCGAGAAATCCGTTGGCATCGTAGCCGTACTGAAGGTCGATGCCGCCGTCGGTCTGGCGGTTCCGCTCCGGGAACCCGACGGCATAATGCTGCGGCTCGGGCACCCAGACGCTCTCGGTTTCCGGATCGTCCGGGTTTTCGCGCCAGTAGCGGATGACTTCGCCGTTCCCGGTCTTGGCGAAACGGCTGTAGTCGTAGCGGCTCGTCGCCTCGCCGCGCTGGGCAAGATACATGAAGCCCTGATTGTCGAACACGATGTCGGTGACCGGCAGGTCCTTCGGGCTGGCCACATCCAGTTCCCAGCGCGCGTCGCCCGCGAACGTCCCGTCGCGGTTGATGCCGATCGACCAGACCGACGCGGCGTTGCCGACCGCGTACCAGACGCGGCCGCCGTGAACGGCGACGCCGTGGACCCTGCGGTCCTCCTCCGTCATCGCCCAGCTTTCGGGATCCTCGGCATCGAAGGACGCCGAGCCGATGTCCATCACCGAGCCATCGTCCGAGATCGGCGCCAGACCGCGCGCGGGGCGCCCGTCGACGCCATGGTCGAACGTGTCGAGCACGAGGCCGTCGGCGGAGATGCGCACGATCTGGCCATTGTCGAGGTCCGAGGCGAAAAACTGCCGGTGGCCGCGGTCGAAGGCGATGTCGCCAAGGCCGGGTCCGCTGTTGGTCTCGATGTTGGCAAACAGGGAAACCGTGCCGGTCAGCCCGTCGATCCGGTAGATCGTGCCGGGTCCGCCGGGTTGGTCGGCCTGGCCCCACTGGCCGGACATGAAGGTTGCGCCGGGCGTGCCGCGGCGCTGGCGCTCCGGCCGGCCGTCACCATCCTCGTCGGCGGTGACGATCTGGATGCCGAAGGCGGAGGTCGCACCGGCATAAAGGTCCGGCACCCCGGTCGGAATGCCATTGTCCACGCCGTCATCATAGGTCAGGCCGAAGACGAGCCCGACGTCGCGGGTCTTCACCTCGAACGGCGGCGGCGTGTAGACGAGCTGGCCGCTGGCAGGACCGCCAAGCGCGCGCGGATCGAAGATGCGGATCGAGGCGCCGCTTTCGTCGATCATCGTCTCGTCGATCGGGTCGAGCTCGGGGGAAAGCCCCTCCTCGATGCCGGGGATGGTGGTTCCGGGAAACGCGCTGACCGCCATCGCACCGGGGAAGATGACCGGTTCGACGTCCTGCGGATATGCGGGCCGGGCAAAAAGCAGGGCGGACGAAAGGACAATCGCGCCGAGCGCGGCGCCGGCCAGCATCCTGTCGTTCCTCCGGGCCAGCGCGCGCGATGCGTGAATCCGCGTTTCCGTGCGGAACGGGTAGCCGGCCATGGTCATCTCCCTCAAGGGAGGCGGTCCAGCCAGCCGTTCGGCCACGGGGCCGCCACGGCCGGCTTTCGCCGGCTCCGCAGACAGTTTCGCCCCTATGAACAACGCGGGAAGGCTACGATGGACATTCCCTTGCGTCAATTGCCCCCCGCCATCGATTTTTCCGGTCCCCGACCCGGCCGGTTGCAACCGGCCCTCGTCCGCTGCTGTCATGAAATCCGTTCCTCCCGTGCCGGGGTTGGTCCCTGTCCGGTCTGTGTCCGCGCCAGGCGGCAAAAGGTTCATTGCAAACGCGGGAACGCCATGCGGCCTGTTGCAAAAACCGAAAAAGCCGTGAACCTTCCCGTTCCGGTGCGCGACATAGGATCAACGAGCGTGCCAAACGGCAGAAGGCGATGACAGGATCGGCGCTTCCCGACGGTGAGCTCGTCAGAAGGGTGGCCAATGGCGACAAGACCGCCATTCGCCTGTTGTTCAACCGGCACCACGCCCGGGTCTTCCGGTTCGTGGCGCGTCTTTCAAGGTCCGAATCCGTGGCCGACGAAATCGCCAATGAAGTGTTCCTGGAGCTGTGGCGCCAGGCCGCAAGGTTCGAGGGCCGGTCGGAAGTGACGACCTGGCTGCTCGGCATTGCCCGCTTCAAGGCGCTGTCGCGGCTGCGCAAGCGCTCCGAGGCCGAACTCGACGACGAACAGGCGGAAGCGATCGCGGACACGTCCGACGATCCGGAAACCGCGGTGATGAAGGACTCCAAGGCCGCGCTCATCCGCCGGCTGGTCGATGCCCTTCCCGCCGAGCATCGCGTCGTGATCGACCTGGCCTATTATCAGGGTCGCGCCGTCGCCGAGATCGCCGACGTGCTCGACATCCCGCTGGCGACCGTCAAGACGCGAATGTTCTATGCGCGCAAGAAGCTCGGCGAGGCCCTTCAGGCCGCCGGGCAGGACAGGGGATGGCCATGAGCGCCGACACCACACTCACGCTTCGCGACGAAATGGAAAGCCTGCTGCCGTTCTACCTCAACGGCACGCTTCAGGGCCCCGATCTCGTCCGCCTGGAAAACTGGCTTGCCACCGATCCGCAAGGCGCCATCGCGCTCGCCGAGGCCGAGGACGAGCTTGCCGCCGCGATGGCGGCCAATGAAGCCATCCGGCCGCGCCGGGATGCGC
>JBATNB010000365.1:0-2643 GCA_049290135.1 Rhizobiaceae bacterium | reverse complement strand
GCCAGGGGCGTGCGCACGCTCGAGTGCCCGGTGACCGGCGGCGTGCATCTGGCCGCGGTCGGCCGCATCACCGCGCTCGTCGGCGGCGATGCCGAGCTCTACGAAACCCACAAGGCGGCGATCGCGGCGATGACCGGCCAGTCCTTCCACATGGGGCCGATCGGCTCGGCCGCCATCATCAAGGTCATCACCAACATGCTCGCCTTCATCCACCTCGTCGCCGCGGGCGAGGCCATGATGCTGGCCAAGAAGGGTGGTCTCGATCTCGCCCAGTCCTACCACGCCATCGTCGCCTCCTCCGGCAATTCCTTCGTGCACGAGACCGAGACGCAGCTGGTCCTCAACGGCTCCTACGACATCCAGTTCACCATGGACCTGGCGTTGAAGGATCTCGGGTTCGCCGTCGGCATGGGCAAGGAATGGGACGTTCCGCTCGACCTGGCCTCGATGGTCAACCAGACCTTCGTTCGCGGCAAGGCGGTGTTCGGCGGCGATGCCTGGTCGACCATGATCGTCAAGTTGCTGGAAGACGCCACCGGCACGCCATTGCGCGCCCCCGGTTTCCCGGCCCGGCTGGAAGCCTGACGCCGCGCCGCTGGCGCCGGTCCCGGCCTGTGCTAGTGTTCGCTCCGGGGCGCTCGGGTCGGGGATGAACGATCATGGCGGGCATTGCTGACGAACCGGACCGTTTCGCTGCCGGCGAACCCGCCGTGGACGCCGCCATCGGCGCCTATAATGCCGAACAGGCCGCGGTGGCGGCGCGGGTGCGCATGCGGCTCACGGGCATTGTCGGCGCGACGGTCGTCATCGCCGTCGCCGCCGCGTTCCTGGCCATCGCCGCCGATCCCGACCACGAATGGTTCGGAACCCTGAACATCTTCATCTATGTCGGCGGCTTCTTCGGCCTCCTCATGGCGTGGGACTTCGCGGTGAAACCGGCCAGGCTGCTGCAGCAATCGCTGCGCGACCGCATCCTGCCTCATGCCTTCGCCTTCCTCGAGGAGGTGCGCTACCAGCACAAGGCCGAGCCACGTTCGCTGACGGAGCTTCCGCGCAGCGTCATCGGGTCCTACAACCGGACAACCCTCGGCGACGTGATCGCCGGACGGTTCGAGGGCTTGCCGCTGGAAATCTTCGAGGCCCTGTTCAAGTTCAAGGGCGGCAAGAGTGAATCCGTGGCCTTCAAGGGCCTGGTCGTCGGCTTCCAGCTTGAAAACCCCTATGCCGGCACGCTGGTGGCGATCCGCCGCTCCGGGTCGATGTCGCGCTGGTTTCGCGACACCTTCTCCTCCGGCGACGAGACCATCGATTTCGTCAATCCCGAGATCGGCGAGGCATTCGAAGTCCGCGCCTCGGATGCCCGGGCCGCCCGCCGCATCGTCGACGGCGCGCTGGCCAAGACGCTCGTTTTCCTGCGCCGGACATGGCCGGACGGCCAGCCGCGCCTGGCACTGAACGGCCAGTCCGGTTTCGTGCTCCTGCCAAGCACCAAGGACTTCTTCGAACTGCCGAAGATCGGCACGCCGATCGTCTATGCCGCGCACATCGCGCCGATGACGCATGAACTGCGGAGCCTCGCGGCGATCGCCCGGCTGGCCGCGCAGATCCGCTGACGCCTCAGCGCGTCAGGCCGCGCAGCGCCTCGATCTCCGATTCGCGGTCCAGCCGCCGCCTCGTCTCGTCGGAGAGCTTGTAGCGCGCCGCCAGCGCCGCGTCGGGCTGGATTTCCACCACCGACACATGCAGCGAATGGGTGAGCGCGCGCGATCCCGACAGGCCGGCGCCGATGTTGAGCGTGTTGCCGGCGGGCAGCACCCGGAATTGCGGGCCGATGCCGGCGGCGTTCTGCACGGTGAACGCGACGGAGTAATTGTAGGAGACCGGTGTCTCCTTGATGTCGATGAGCACCTTCGTCGTCTGCGCGATCCACTCCGCCAGGCCGAGATTGCCGGCGACCCGCGTCGGCGGTTTCGGCTTCTCCCAGCCGCATTCCAGCTCGGCGAACGGGTAATAGACCTTGAGCGTCGTGTTCCGCGCCCGCACCGTCGTCAGCCCCAGCGAACCGCCGACGCCGGTCAGGCCGGTGGCGACCGGGATCATCAGCGCGGCGTTGCCGCTGCCGTCGGCGACTTCCTCGACCGAAAGGCCGACCGTGACGCTGGCAACGAACCTGCGGATGTCGAGGCCGGCGGCCAGCACCTCGCCCCCGACCTTGGGGTTGGAGTCCACCCAGGCGATCGCCTGGCAGAGTTCACGCTCCACCGCACGGAAGATCTCGGTGGTCTCGACATAGTCCTCCGGCAGAAATGCCGGCGCGCCGGCGCAGCCGGCCAGGAACGCAAGCATGCCGAGCGCGGCGTTGATCCGGCGCATGCGAATCTCCCCTCCTCAACCCGAGGCCACATTGGTGCGGATGCCGCCGCCTTTCAAGCAGCACCGGCCGCCTGCCGGACAGCGGCCGAAAAATAATTTGGCGGCGCCTGAACCTTTGCGCGCCGCCGCGCGACTGACATTTCGAACGGGCCATTCAAGCCGCCCGCGAACGAACAGGAGGAACACATGACCTACTCTTTCACCCGCAAGGCCGCCGCCGCCCTCATGGGCCTCGCCATCGCCGCCGGCACGCTCGGCGCCGTCGAACGC
>JBATNB010000364.1:0-1692 GCA_049290135.1 Rhizobiaceae bacterium | reverse complement strand
GACGAACACATGCCCGGCGCCCGGATCGGCAAGCCGCGCCGCCGCATCCATGCCCTCGAATGCCGAGGTCACCAGCATGCGGTCCAGCCCCGGGCCGACAAAGCACGGACAGGTGACCTGGCGGGCGGGAACCGCGAAGCTCTTCACCACAGTGCCGTCGGGCGCGAACCCGTTGACGGCGCCGGCTCCCCACGCCGCGTTCCACATCACGCCGTCGGCGTCGATGACGGAACCGTCGAAATGGCCGCCGGTGGGCAGGTTGGCCGCGGTCAGGAACGGCTCGGGCTCGCCCGCCGGCAGGCCGCTGGCCGGGTCGGTGGCTACGCGCCAGACGATGTCGCGGGCCGAATCGGCGAAGAACGCCGTCCGCCCGTCGTCCGAAAAGCAGATGCCGTTGGGAATCGTGATGCCGGGAAACAGGCGACGGATCGCGATGCCGTCCGACCAGTAGATCGCGCCGGCCTCCGGTTCCGCCCGGCGCCCCATCGTGCCGATCCACAGGCGGCCGGACGGATGCACCCGCCCGTCATTGGAGCGGTTTTCCGGCCTGTCCTCCTCCAGCGCCACAAGGCGTTCGAGCCGCCCGGAGGCGAGGGCACGGCGATAGAGCCCGTCATCCATGGCCAGCAACTGGCTGTCATCGTCGATGCGCGCCACCAGGCTCGCCATGCGCGGCAGCGGATGGATGCGGCTTTGCTGCGCGGCGAACCGGTGCTCGACCAGCGCCTGCCCGGCAATGTCGAGCCACCATGCCGTCCCGATTGCCCGGTCGAAATGCGGACCCTCGCCCAGCTCGAAGGGTCCGCCGTCGATCCGCATGGCCGCCATGTCGCTTCGCTCCCTGACCGTGTCCGTGCGAAAATCGGCTTTCCCGGGGTCAGTCGTCAAGGTCACGGCCCGATGCGGGGCATTCCGTATTTTTCGCGGCCTTTTTCCTTTTCGACACTGTTTTCCATTGCCATATTATTATTTTGCCGCATAATTCCTCGCATGGACACGACCGACCGCACCATCCTGTCGCTCCTGGCCGCGGATTCGCGCCGGGGACTTGCCGACATCGGCGCCCATGTCGGGCTCTCGCCCTCAGCCGTCAACGAACGCGTGCGGCGGCTGGTCGCCGGCGGCGCGATCCGCCGCTTCACCGTCGATGCCGATCCGGCCGCGCTCGGCCATGGCGTGCTCGCCTTCGTCTCGGTCGGGTTAGCCGACGATGCCGACGAGGAGCGGTTCCGCCATGCCATGGCGACCGATGCATCGGTGGAAGAGTGCCATCATGTCACCGGCCGCTGGTCCTATTTGGTCAAGGTGCGCGCCGGGACGCTTGCCGGGGTGGAGGCATTCCTCGCCCGGCTCAAGGCGGAGCATTTCATTGGCCGCAGCGAGACCGTGATCGCGCTGTCGAGCGCGGTGGAAGCGGCGCATGTGCCGAAGGATCCTTCGGGATGACGACGCTGCTGTTTGCCAAGGGCCTGCTCCTCGGCCTCGCCATCGCGGCGCCGCTCGGCCCGATCGGGGCCCTGTGCATCAACCGCACGCTTGAGCGCGGGTTTTTCGCCGGTGTCGCCGGCGGCCTTGGCACCGCGCTGGCGGACGGGGTCTATGCGCTGGCGGCCGGCGCAGGTTTCGCCGCCTTTTCCGCGACGCTGTCGGCCATCGACACACCGTTGCGCCTGTCTGGCGGCGCATTCATGC
>JBATNB010000363.1:0-5532 GCA_049290135.1 Rhizobiaceae bacterium | reverse complement strand
GACCAGGATGGCGATGCCCGTCGCCGACGCGGCGGCGAGCGCCGGGTCGGCGGTCGCGCGATGGGCGACGACACCGATGAACGCGGCGAGCGCGTGACCGACGATGACGTTCCAGGGCTGGGACAAGGCGCCGTTCGGCGTGGCGAACACCAGCACGGCGCTCGCCGCCATCGGCGCCATCAGCAGCATCTGCTGGGCGAGCGATTGCTGCACCATCCGGGTCAGTTCGAAGACCGCGAGGATGGCGAGGAAGGCTCCCGCGCCGGAGACGAAGCGCTCGCGGTGGGACGTGGTGTCGGCGCCGGCAAACAGGGATTTCAGCATTCAGGTCTTTCCGGCGAGGAGGCCGCGGATGGTCTGCTGGCAGCGTTCGGCCATGAAATCGAGGAACAGGCGGATCTTGGGATCCTGGAACTCCCGGTGCGGATAGATCGCGACGAGCTTGACCGGCGCGGGCGGAAAATCCGGCAGGATGACGGTCAGACGCTGATCGCGGATGTACGGCTCGATGTCGAAGCGCGGCTTGCAGACAATGCCACGCCCGGCGATGGCCCAGCCGGTCAGGACATCGCCATCGTCGGAATCGAACGGGCCTTCGACATCGACCTTGCGGAACCCGTCGGCCGACTTGAGATGCCAGGCGTGTTCGCGCGAGCCCGGATAGCGCAGCAGCAGGCAGTCATGCTTGCGCCCCGACAGGTCTTCCGGGCGCCCGGGCATGCCGCGCCGCGCCAGATATTCGGGCGCGGCCACCAGCACACGCTCGATATCGAGGATGAAGCGCATGCGCAGGCTGGAATCCTCCGGCGTGCCGAGCACGAACGCCAGGTCGATTCCCTCCTTCAGGATATCGACGTCATGATCCGACAGGCGCAGCCGGACATCGATTTCCGGGTAGAGTTCGTGGAACTCGGGTATCCCCGAGGCGATCATGCGCCGGCCGAAGCCGAGCGGCGCGGTGACGCGGATGGTTCCGCGCGGCTGGCCGGAAATCGCGCTGACGGAGGCTTCCGCCGCCGACACGGCCTCGAGGATGTGCTTGGCGCCCTCGTAGAAGGCGTGGCCGTGCTCGGTCGGCGTCAATTGCCGCGTGGTGCGGTTGAACAGGCGGACGCCGAGATGCTTTTCCAGTTCGGCAATGCGATTGGAGGCGACGGCGGGCGACAGGCGCAGGTCGCGGCCGGCCGACGACAGGTTGCCGAGTTCCACGACGCGCACGAACACCGCGATGTTGTCGAGATAGGCCATGGCGTCCCTTTTGCCGCTTGTGCGGCGTGGCGGCCAATATTTTCGCATTTTTTTTGAAAGTCGAGCGGCTTTACCCCCCTTTTCATGAAATGGCGTCGCGTCCATTGTCATGACGACGCCGAGGAGGGCCAGCATGGACGATTTCGCGATATTCTGGGAATGGCTCGCGTTTGCCGTCCGCTGGCTGCATGTGGTGACCGCTATCGCCTGGATCGGCTCGTCCTTCTACTTCATCGCGCTCGATCTCGGGCTGAAAAAGCGGCCCGGCCTGCCGGAAGGCGCCCATGGCGAGGAATGGCAGGTCCATGGCGGCGGCTTCTACCATGTCCAGAAATACCTGGTGGCGCCGGCGCAGATGCCGGAGCACCTGACCTGGTTCAAATGGGAGAGCTACTCCACATGGCTGACCGGCTTTGCGATGCTGGCGGTGCTCTACTACGCCGACGCCTCGCTTTACCTCGTCGACCACGAACGGTTCGAGATGACCGGCACGATGGCGATCCTGGTCTCGCTCGGTTCGATCGGCATCGGCTGGATCATCTACGACGCCTTGTGCAAGTCGCCGCTCGGGCACAACGACACCGGCCTGATGGTCTTGCTGTTCGCGGCCATCGTGGCGATGGGCTGGGGCTACACGCAGGTCTTCACCGGCCGGGCGGCGTTCCTGCACCTGGGGGCGTTCACCGCCACGATCATGTCGGCCAACGTGTTCTTCATCATCATTCCGAACCAGAAGAAGGTCGTGGCCGACCTGATCGCAGGAAAGGCCCCGGACCCCGCGCTGGGCAAGCAGGCCAAGCAGCGCTCGCTGCACAACAATTACCTGACGCTCCCCGTCATCTTCCTGATGCTGTCGAACCATTATCCGCTGGCCTTCGCCACGCCCTACAATTGGGTGATCGCGGCGCTGGTCTTTCTGATCGGCGTGCTGGTGCGGCACTATTTCAACTCCATGCATGCGGGCAAGGGCCAGCCGCACTGGACCTGGGCGGTCTCGGCGATCCTGTTCATCATCATCATCTGGCTGTCGTCGGCGCCGCCGTCGCCCGTGGCCGAGGCCAGGGTCGCGCCCTCCGACCAGCGCTTCGTCGCCGCTGCCGGCTACGAGGCGGTGCGCGACACGGTGCTTGGCCGCTGCTCCATGTGCCATGCGGCCGAGCCGGCCTATGACGGCATCCGCCGCGCGCCGCGCGGGATCATGCTCGACACCGACGCCGCGATCGCCGCGCATGCGCGCATGATCTACCTGCAGGCGGGGCGCAGCCATGCCATGCCGCCGGGCAACATCACCTTCATGACGGCGGACGAACGCCGCCAGATCGTCGCCTGGTTCGAGGACGCAAGGTGAGCGCACGCACGATCCTGCGCGGGCGAACCCTGTCCTACCTGCGGGCGCCCGAGGCGATCGACGACTGCGACGCGTGGGTGTTCGAGGACGACGGCGCCGTGGTGATCGCCGACGGGATGATCGTCGAAGCCGGGTCGTTCGCAACGATCGCGCGCCAGACGGGCGACACCATCGTCGATCACCGCCCGCATCTCATCATGGCCGGCTTCATCGACGCGCACGCGCATTTTCCGCAGATGCAGGTGATCGGCTCCTACGGGGCGGAACTGCTCGACTGGCTCAACAACTACACGTTCCCGGCCGAGACGCGCTTTGCCGACGAAGCGCATGCGCACCGTATCGCCGCGGCCTTTCTCGACGAGATGGTGCGCCAGGGCACCACGACGTCGGCGGTCTATTGCACCGTGCATCCGCAATCGGCCGAAGCCTTCTTCTCCGCCGCGCTGGCGCGCGACATGCGCATGATCGCCGGCAAGGTGATGATGGACCGCAACGCGCCGGCGGCGCTGACCGACACGGCCACGCGCGGCCATGACGAGACCGAGGCGCTGATCGCCAGATGGCACGGCAGGGGTCGGCTCGGCTACGCCATCACGCCGCGATTCGCCATCACCTCGACCCCGGCGCAACTGGAGGCCGCCGGCGCACTGGCCCGGCGCCATCCGGACTGCCATGTGCAGACGCACCTGTCGGAAAACGCCGCCGAGATCGCCTACACGCTGTCGCTCTATCCCGATTGCGCCGACTATACGGCGATCTACGAGCGCTACGGGCTGACCGGCCGCAAGAGCCTGTTCGGCCATTGCATCCATCTGTCGGACCGCGAGGCCGACGCGCTGCATGACAGCGGGTCGGTCGCGGTGTTCTGCCCGACTTCGAACCTGTTCCTCGGGTCCGGGCTTCATCCCTACCAGACGTTCCGCCGCCGCGCCAAACCGGTGCGGAGCGCCATCGCCACCGATGTCGGCGGCGGCACCAACTACTCCATGCTGCGCACGCTGGACGAAGGCTACAAGGTGATCGCGCTGAAGGGCGAGAAGCTCGATCCGATGCGGGCCTTCTGGCAGGCGACGCGCGGCAATGCCGAGGCGCTGTCGATCGCCGATCGCGTCGGTTCGATCGCGGCGGGGATGGACGCCGATCTGGTCGTCCTCGACGCGCGGGCGACGCCGGGGATGCGGTTGCGCATGGAAACGGTGGAGACGCTGGCGGAGGAACTGTTCCTCTTGCAGACGCTCGGCGACGACCGGGCCGTCGCCGAGACCTATGTCGCCGGCCGGGCGGCGAAATCCGGTCTGGCCGGCTGAATTCACACTTCGTGCAGATACAGGTGGAAGTCGAGTTCCGTCACGGTTCGAGCAACGCGCAGATATTCCGCCGTCTTCACCGCCGTGAACACGCGATGCATGTCGGGACCGAGCGCATCCTTCAGGAAGTCCGATTCCCGGGCCATCTCGATCGCCGAACGCCAATCCGCGGGCATCCGGCGCGCCGGCGCCTCGGCGGCATAGCCGTTGCCGACGACCTGCGGGCCCGGATCGGATTGTTCGGCAAGTCCCTTGCGGATGCCGGCCAGCACCGTCGCGGCCACCAGGTAGGGATTGGCGTCGACGCCCGAAGGCCGGTGCTCGATGCGCCGGGCCCCGACGTCGCCGGCCGGCACGCGCAGCGCCACCGAGCGATTGTTGACGCCCCATGTGGGCGAGACCGGCGCATAGGACTGCGACACGAAGCGGCGCCATGAATTGGCGTGCGGGGCGAACACCAGCATCGATTCGCCCATCGTCGCGATCAGGCCGCCGAGCGCGTTGAGCAGGTTCGCCGACCATTCGCCGGGAACGGGCTCGGAGAAGATGTTCCTGTCGGCGCGGTCACGGACCGAAACATGCAGATGCATGCCGGAGCCGGCATGATCGGGAAACGGCTTGGCCATGAAGCAGGCGGTGACCCCGTGGCGGCGCGCCTGGGCGCGGACCAGCCGCTTCAGCATGACCAGGTCGTCGGCGGCCTGCAGGATGTCGTTGCGGTAGTGCAGCGTCAGCTCGTACTGGCCCGGCGCATATTCGGAGATCAGGGTCTCCACCGGCAGGCCCTGCACGGCCGCAGCGGCGTAGATGTCGGCGATCAGCGGCTCCATGCCGTGGAGGTGGTCGACCGAATAGACTTCGGTCTTGGCGCTGCGCCGGCCATCGACGACCGCGCCCGCCGGCTGCACCCGGCCGTCGCGATCGCGCTTGTCGTCGAGCAGGAAGAACTCCAGTTCGAAGGCGCCGGCGGCGCGAAGGCCCTCGCGCTCCAGGGCCTCGACCTGGCGCACCAGCGCGCCGCGCGGATCGGCGCGGGCGGGCGAACCATCATGCTCGAACATCGACATGAGCACCTGGGCGCGACGGGTCCCGTGCAGGGCCTTCAGCGTGCCGGGAAGCGGCCAGGCCACCTGGTCGCCGTCGCCGGTGTCCCAGACGAGTCCGGTCTCGTCGACATCCTCGCCGGTGATGTCGAGTCCGAGGATGGAGGTCGGCAATGCGCGGCCGGCCTTGTAGAGGCGCTCCAGCTCGTGGCGGCGGATGATCTTGCCCCGGCCGACGCCATTGCCGTCGGTCAGCACGATGTCGATGGCGTCGATGTCGGGATGGGCGTGAAGAAAGGCCTCGGCTTCGGTGAGGCTGCTACCGGTCGGTGAACTCATGATGACCCGTTGTTGTTTGCCTCTTGTCTCACGGCTTGAGCAATGCGGCAATATCGGCGAAGGCGCGCACCAGCCGGTCGACCTGGGCGACCCGGGTGGCCGGCGAGACCAGCATCATGTTGTGGAATGGCGCGATCAGCACGCCGCGGTTCACCAGCGCGACATGCAGCGCACGCTCCAGCGCCGGCGCATGGGCATGCTCGGCCTCGCCGCCATTGCGCAGCGGCCCCGGCGCGCAGATGAATTC
>JBATNB010000362.1:0-1777 GCA_049290135.1 Rhizobiaceae bacterium | reverse complement strand
TGGTGGCGGAGGACAATGAGGTGAACCAGCTGGTGTTCACCCAGATCCTGCGCGACACCGGCCTCAGCTTCGAGATCGTGTCGAACGGCGCGCTCGCCGTTGCCGCCTGGCGCGAGAAGCATCCGCGGCTGATCCTCATGGATGTGTCCATGCCGCAACTCAATGGCCTGGAGGCGACCGGAAGGATCCGGGAAGAGGAGGGCGGCGAATCGCGCGTGCCGATCGTCGGCGTCACCGCGCACGCTCTCAAGGGCGACCGGGAACGTTGCCTTGAAGCCGGCATGGACGACTATCTTTCCAAGCCGATCAGCCCCAACGCGCTGGTCGCCAAGATCGACCGCTGGATCGGCGCCGCGGATCCCGCCGGCCTGCAGCGCAAGGCCGGCTGACCGAAAGGCTGCGATCACCGTCATCGAACTGTTACAGAGCGCCGCTAGGCCGATGCCGTCACGCAAGTGCGTCAAGCAAGCCAGAACGGAGCTCTCCGGATGTCCAAGTTTCTTTCCACCACGGCGGTTGCCGGCCTGATCGCGCTCGGCATTACGGGATCCGCCGACGCCCGAGACCAGATCCGGATCGTCGGATCGTCCACGGTCTATCCATTCACCACCGCGGTTGCCGAGCAGTTCGGCAAGAAGTCCGGAATGCAGACGCCGGTGGTCGAATCGACCGGCACAGGCGGCGGCATGAAGCTGTTCTGTGAAGGGGTCGGCGAGGACAAGGCCGACGCCACCAATGCCTCGCGCCGCATCAAGAAGAGCGAATTCGACTCGTGCGCGGCCAACGGCGTGACCGATATCGTCGAGGTCACCGTCGGCTTCGACGGCCTGACGGTCGCCCATTCCAAGGCGACGCAGCCGGTCGCGCTGTCGCGCACTCAGATTTTCCTCGCGCTGGCGAAGGAAGTTCCGGGCGCCGACGGCAAGCTGGTCGCCAATCCCTACATGATGTGGAACCAGATCGACGCGGCGCTGCCGGCCAAGAAGATCGAGGTTCTCGGCCCGCCGCCGACCTCCGGCACGCGCGATTCGTTCCATGAACTGGTCATGGAAAAGGGCGCCGAAGGCGTGGAGGCGTTGAAGGCCCTCAAGGAAGCCGACGCCAAGGCGTTCGAGAAGGTCTGGAAGTCGATTCGCGAGGACGGCGCCTATGTGGAAGCCGGCGAGAACGACAATGTGATCGTGCAGAAGCTCGAGACCAATCCGGATGCGTTCGGCATCTTCGGATATTCGTTCCTCGAGGAGAATGTCGCCAAGCTGCAGGGCGTCGCCGTCGATGGCGTGGCGCCGACGTTCGAGACGATCGCCGACGGTTCGTACAAGGCGTCGCGCAAGCTCTACGTCTACATCAAGAAGGCGCATGTCGGGGTCATTCCCGGCCTCGACAAGTTCGTCGAGGAGTATGTGTCCGACGCCGCGATGGGCGAAGACGGCTATCTTGCCGCCAAGGGCCTCGTGACGCTGCCGGGCGACGACGCCAAGGCCGTGGCGGAGGCCGCCAAGGCAATGACGCCGCTCAAGGGCGACGAACTGAAGTAAGCTGACGCCGGATGACGCCGGCCTGCCTGGCAGGCCGGCGTCGTTCGTGCATCGGGACTGGTTCGCTGGAGCAATCCGAATGGCGCTGACCGCCTACTTCCTGGCGATGATCGCGATCGCAGCCGCCGCTTTCTGGCTGGCGCGCGCGCGCGCGCTTTCGGCGGGCCAGTCGGGCCGGCTGCATTCGCTTCCCACCTATCACGGCCTGCTTTCGGCGAGCGCGGCGCTGTTGCCGATGC
>JBATNB010000361.1:0-4870 GCA_049290135.1 Rhizobiaceae bacterium | reverse complement strand
GCGCAGGTCGATGCCGGGGGTGGCGCGCACGGTTTCGAGCAGCGCCGCCTGGAGATCGGCGCGATGCACGGTGAGATAGGGCGAAGCCCAGCGGCTGATCGCATTGTCGCCAAGCGCGATGCGGGCGACTTCGCGGCCATCGCTGGCGCGTCGCAGCACGACCGAGGACGGCCGGGCAGCACGGCCCTCAAGGCGTTCCAGCACGCCGAAGCGCGCCAGCAGGCGTGTCGCATTGGGCGAAAGCTGCAGACCGGCGCCGACCTCCTCCAGTTCGGGCGCGCGTTCAACGACGATGACGCCGCGCCCGGAGCGTGCAAAGGCGATAGCGGCCGTCAGGCCGGCAATGCCGGCGCCGGCGATGAGAATGGTGTCGCTACGGCCGTGCATGGCACGCGCCGGCCTTCACGCGGCCTTTTCGACCCACAGCGCCCCGGCCGGGCGCGTTTCGTGCGCGGCAAGCGCCGGGTCGTGGCGGTAGAGCGTGGAGCAGTACGGGCAGACCTTTTCGGCGTCGCCGCCCATGTCGAGGAAGACGTGCGGGTGATCGAACGGCGGCTCGGCGCCGACACACATGAATTCCCGGACGGCGATGGCGATGGTCCGGTGACCTGCACTGTTCTGGAAATGGGGGACGGCGTGGGCGGCCATGACTGATCTCCGATCCGTCCGGGCGCCGGGGCGCTTCCGGACCGTGTGCCGTTTGGACCACTTGCATCCCCAATGCAAGCGCCTTTATCAGTCGGTCACGGCTTTCCGGTATCATGGCCTCCGGCCTGCCGGAACAGGGAGTGTGCAATGGCGTTGTCGGGACCGGACGAGGCAAGGGAAGCGATCGAGGCGTTCGGTCCGGCCCGGTTCATCAATCGCGAATTCTCCTGGCTGCAGTTCAATCGCCGGGTGCTCGACCAGGCACGCAACGAGGCGCACCCGCTTCTGGAGCGGCTGCGGTTCCTGTCGATTTCGGCCACCAACCTCGACGAGTTCTTCATGGTGCGCGTCGCCGGGCTCGCCGGACAGGTGCGCGAGGGCATCCAGGTGCGCTCGCCCGACGGGCTGGCACCGTCCGAACAGCTCGAGGCCGTGCTGGTGGAGGTGCAGAAGCTCCAGGCCGACCAGCGGGAAATCCTGCTGACGCTGCTTGAGCCGCTGGCCGCCGCGAAGATCGAGGTGGTGCGCGAGGACGGCCTGACCGGCGCTGAAAAAGCCTGGCTGGCCGGGCATTTCGAGGACACGATCTTCCCGGTGATGACGCCATTGTCGATCGACCCGGCGCACCCGTTTCCCTTCATTCCCAACCTCGGATTCACCATGGCGCTGGCGCTCGAAAACGCCAGGACCGGCCAGCCGATGACGGCGCTGCTGCGCCTGCCGCCGACATTGCCGCGCTATATCCGCCTGCCGGAACGGCACGGCCGCATCCGCTTCATCGCGCTCGAGGACGTGACCTACCTGTTCATCGGGCAATTGTTCCCCGGCTACCGCATCACCGGATCCGGAACCTTCCGCATCATCCGCGATTCCGACATCGAGGTGGAGGAAGAGGCCGAGGATCTGGTGCGGCTGTTCGAAACCGCCCTGAAGCGTCGGCGGCGCGGATCGGTCATCCGCATCGAGTATGACGAGACCACGCCGGGAACGCTGCGCGAGTTCGTGTCGGAGCAGCTCGGCGTGGCGGCGAACCGCGTCACCATCCTGAAGCGCCCGCTGGCGCTCAGCCAGATTTCCGAAATCGTCGCCGTCGAGCGCGCCGACCTCAAATTCGTGCCCTACCAGCCGCGCTTTCCCGAGCGCATCCGCGAGCATGCCGGCGATTGCCTGGCCGCGATCCGCGAAAAGGACTTCGTGGTCCACCACCCGTATGAATCATTCGACGTCGTCGTTCAGTTCCTGCGCCAGGCGGCGGCCGATCCCGATGTCGTTGCCATCAAGCAGACGCTCTACCGGACTTCGAACGACAGCCCGATCGTGCGCGCGCTGATCGACGCCTCGGACGCCGGCAAGTCGGTCACCGCGCTCGTCGAACTCAAGGCGCGGTTCGACGAGGAGGCCAACATCCGCTGGGCGCGCGACCTGGAGCGCGCTGGCGTGCAGGTGGTGTTCGGCTTCATCGAGTTGAAGACGCATGCCAAGATGAGCCTAGTGGTCCGCCGCGAGGAGGGGCGGCTGCGCAATTACGTCCATCTGGGCACCGGCAACTATCATCCGGTCACCGCCCGCATCTACACCGACCTGTCGTTCTTCACCTGCGATCCGCAGATTGCCCGCGACGTCGCCCACATCTTCAACTTCATCACCTCCTATGCCGAGCCGGCGGCGAACATGGACATCGCGTTCTCGCCGCATACGCTGCGCCCGCGCATCCTCGGCCACATCCGCGACGAGATCGCCCACGCCCGCGCGGGACGCCCGGCGCAGATCTGGATGAAGATGAATTCCCTCGTCGATCCGGAAGTGATCGATGCGCTGTACGAGGCGAGCCTGGCGGGGGTCGACATCGATCTCGTCGTGCGCGGCATCTGCTGCCTGCGCCCGCAGGTTCCCGGCCTTTCCGACAATATCCGCGTCAAGTCGATTGTCGGGCGGTTCCTCGAGCACGGCCGCATCTTCTGCTTCGGCAATGGCCACGGCCTGCCTTCCGATGGCGCCATCGTCTATTTCGGATCGGCCGACATGATGCCGCGCAATCTCGACCGGCGCGTCGAGACCATGATCCCGATCCGCAATCCGACCGTGCACGAGCAGGTGCTGGGTCAGATCATGGCGGTCAATCTCATGGACAATTGCCAGAGTTTCGAGGTTCTGGCCGATGGCACGTCGCGGCGCGTCGAGCCGGCGGCCGGCGAGGAACTGTTCAATGCCCAGGAGTATTTCATGACCAATCCGTCGCTTTCCGGCCGGGGCGAAGCCCTGAAGTCCAGTGCGCCGAAGCGCATCGCGGCACGCCCGCGACGTCGCGCGTCGGGGTCGGCGGGCGCATGAGCAAGGGCTCGCAGGGGCGCTTCGGGGATCGCGAACCGGTCGCGATCATCGACATCGGGTCGAACTCCATCCGTCTCGTGGTCTATGAAGGCCTCGTCCGCGCGCCAACGATGATGTTCAACGAGAAGATGCTCGCCGGTCTCGGCCGCGGCATCGCGCTCACCGGCCGGCTCGATCCGGACGCGGTCTCGCGGGCGCTGGACGAATTCCGCCGTTTCCGCGCCATCCTCGACCAGATCGGCGTCGAGAGCGTCGAGGTGATTGCCACCGCGGCGGCGCGCGAGGCCGTCAACGGCAAGGAATTCATCGCCGCCGCGCAGGACATCCTGCGGGTGCCGATCCGGGTCCTGACCGGCCGGGAGGAGGCCTGGTTCGCCGCGCTCGGCATCCGTTCCGGCTTCCATCATCCCGACGGCATTGCCGGCGACATGGGCGGCGGATCGCTCGAACTGATCGACATCCGCGGCGAGCGGACGGGCGAGGGGATCACGCTGCCGCTTGGCGGCCTCCGATTGCAGGATTCCTCCGGCGGTTCGCTGGCCGAAGCGCGGAAGATCGCGCGCAAGGAGATCGCCCGCGCCGATTTTCTCGGCGATGGCGCCGGTCGCACCTTCTACGCCATCGGCGGCGGCTGGCGAAACCTCGCCCGCCTGCACATGCTGGCCACCGCCTACCCGCTGGGCGTCATGCATCACTACGAACTCGATCTCGAAGACTCCGGCACCTTCCTGCGCCAGGTCGCCAAGGGCGAGATCGACGCCATCAGGGGCATCGCCCGGATTTCCCGCAGCCGCCGCGCGCTGCTGGCCAACGGCGCCATCGTGCTGCTCGAGATCATCGAGGCGATGAAGCCGGCGCGCGTGGTCGTCTCCGGCGTCGGCGTCCGCGAGGGCTTCCTCTACTCGCGCCTGACCCCGCACGAGCAGAATTTCGATCCGCTGATCACGGCGGCCGACGAACTGGCGGTGCTGCGCTCGCGCTCGGTCGAGCATGCGCGCGAACTGGCGCACTGGACCGGGGCAAGCTTCGCCGCGCTCGGCATTTCCGAAACGCTCAACGAGACCCGTTCCCGCATCGCCGCCTGCCTGCTGGCCGACATCGCCTGGCGCGCCCATCCCGATTATCGCGGCGCGCAGTCGCTGAACCTGATCTCCCACGCGTCGCTGATGGGCATCGACCATCCCAGCCGCGTGTTCATCGCCCTGGCCAATCTGTGGCGGCACGAGGGGCTGGATGAATCGTCCGCAGCGCACGAACTGGTGCCGCTGGCGCCGGAGCGGCTGGTGCAGCGCGCGCGCGTGCTCGCCGCGTTGATGCGCGTGGTCTACATCATGACCGCCTCGATGCCCGGGCTGATGCCGCGGCTCAAATGGGAAGACCATGGCGATGCCGGACTGGTGCTGCGCGTGCCGAAAGACAAGGCCGGCCTGATCGGCGAGCGGCCAAAGGGGCGGCTTGAGCAACTGGCCCGCATCGTCGGGCTCGATCTGACCATGGACGTGTCCTCGAACTGAGCGTGCGCCCGATCGCGCCCTTGCTTTTAGCCGCAGGATATTCTAGTACTGGAATATGGAGCCGAAGACACTGACGGATGCGGAACTGCTGCTGCTCGGGCTCGTCGCCGAAATGCCGCGCCACGGCTACGAGATCGAACGGGCGATCGAGGAGCGCGGCATGCGCGAATGGACGCGCATCGGCTTTTCCTCGATCTACTTCGTCCTCGGGCGGCTGGAGAAGGCAGGGCTGGTGGCGGCGGCGGCGCCGGCCGGCCAGAAGGCGCGCAAGGTCTTTTCCGCCACGCCCGCCGGTTATGCCGCACTGGTCGACCAGTCGCTGGCGGCGCTTCGCAATCCCGGTCCGGCGAATGCCACCGTCCTGCTCGGCCTGGCGC
>JBATNB010000360.1:0-2144 GCA_049290135.1 Rhizobiaceae bacterium | reverse complement strand
GCGCGCCGCGCCGGGCGTCGGCGCCGTGCTGACGGCGCTGGCGCTTGCCATGTGGCCGGTGCGCGATCATGCCGGCCTGATCATGTTCGGCTTCGTCGCCGCCTTTGGCGCTTTTACCGCCGGCTTCGGCCTGTCGACCGCCGGCTGGCTGTCGATCATCCTGCTCGCGCTTGCCGGCGCGGCCGACATGGTCAGCGTTTACATCCGCGAGATCCTCATCCAGCTGTGGACACCGGACCGGTTGCGCGGCCGCGTCAACGCCGTCAACATGGTGTTTGTCGGCGCCTCCAACGAACTCGGCGAATTCCGCGCCGGCATGATGGCCGGCGCCATCGGCGCCGTGCCGGCCGTCGTTTTCGGCGGCATCGCCTCCGTGGCGGTGGCGGGCCTCTGGGCCACGCTGTTCCCGGCCCTCAGGCGGGCGCGCCATCTCGACGGACGTCCCTAGGGCGATTGACTCGGCCCGTCTGCGCCTCGATAAATTCAGAAAACTGCATTCAAGCAGGACGGGAGGACGACATGGGATTCATCCGCAACATCCTGGCGCTGATCGGCCTTGTGGCCGTGCTCGGCGGCGGCTGGCTCGGCTATCGCGCCATGACCGATTTCGCCGGGTTCGATCCGAAGGCCGCGGGCGTCTACTGGACGATGGCCAAGCGCCTGGCCGAAACCGGCAACGCCGCCGAAGCGACCGTCTGGAAGCGCAAGGTCGCCGACGGGCTGACCTTCGACGAGGTCGACCAGTCGATCCAGTCGGTCGCCGTGGAGATGAACATCAAGGATGTCGGCGCGTTGCCGCTCGGCGATCAGGTCGCCGCGATGAAGGGCGAGCCGTGGCGCAAGCTCAAGATCTATCTCTACTGCAACCCGCTGACGGCGGCGGCGATGATCGATCATTCCGACGCCTACTCGGCCTACCTGCCCTGCCGGATCGCCCTGCTGGAGGACAGGACCGGCGCGCTGTGGCTCTATTCGCTCGACATGGACATGATGATCCATGGCGGCAAGCCGCTTCCCGACGGTCTGCGCCAGGAAGCCGAACGGGTGAAGGAGATCATCCTGGCCGTGCTTGATCGCGGTGCCAAGGGCGAGTTCTGAACGGCACCGTCAGCGCGCGCCGGGATCGCCGGCAAAGACGCGGTCGAGGAACCGTGTCAGCCATTCCACCAGCGTGCGGTCGAACAGCATCCGGCCCTCCAGGTGCAGCCGCCCTTCCTGCGCGCCGGGCATCGAGAACCGGTGCGCGGCCTTGACCACCCAGCGATGCATCATGGCGAGCGTCAGTTCGCCGTGGAACTGGATGGCCCACGCATTGCGGCCATAGCGGAACGCCTGGTTGGGATAGGTGTCGGCGGTCGCCAGCAGCTCCGCGCCGCGCGGCAGCGAGAATCCCTCGCGATGGAACTGGTAGACCATCGACGGCCAGTGCATCAGCGCCCGGCCGGCCGGCGTCGCCCGGATCGGATACCAGCCGATTTCCACCAGCCCGTCGCCATGGCTCTCGACCCTGCCGCCCAGATGCTTGACCAGCATCTGCGCCCCCAGGCAAATGCCGAGATAGGGCTTGTCCTCGCGCAGCGGCACCTTGAGCCAGTCGATCTCGTCGCGCATGTACTCGTCGTGGTCGTTGACGCTCATCGGCCCGCCGAACACCACGACGCCGGAATGATCGCGCAAGCTCGACGGCAGGCGTTCGCCGAGCGGCGGGCGCACGATGTCGAGCGGGAAGCCGGCGGCGCGCAGCAACTGGCCGACACGCCCGCAACTGGATGTCTCCTGGTGGAGGACCATCAGGACGGGCAGGCGCTCCGGCGGCCGGCTCATGCCTCGCCATCCCCGGCGCGGCTGGCGACGGAATGGCGGATGCGGTCGCTCTCTTCCGGCGACACGCCCATCAGCTGGCTGATGCGCCAGACCATGCTGTCTTCGAGTTCGTTGGCATCGCGATCGGCAAACACCAGCTCGAACAATTCCTCCACGAATGCCCGCCGCGCGGCTTCGTCGAGATGGCGGTTGAGCACGCTCGTGAACCCCTGGACGTCGACGGAATGCCGTTCCGCGTCCTCTCCGGCGGTGACCAGGTGCGCCACGCCCGGCTCGTCGAGGTCGAAGAGCGTGGCCAGCGCATAGCGCAGTTCGGCGTG
>JBATNB010000359.1:0-4053 GCA_049290135.1 Rhizobiaceae bacterium | reverse complement strand
CCCAGGGTCCGAGCTCCAGCACATCGCGGGCAAACACCGGCAACAGCGCCACGGCGCCGCCGAGCAGCACGGCGAAGAGGTCCAGCGAGATGGCGCCGAGCACGATCTTTTCCGACCAGATGTAGCGGAAGCCGGCGAGAATGGTGCCGAGGCCGGTGCGTTCGGCGACGCGGTGGGCGGGTGGCTTCGGGATCGACAGCAACAGGCCGCCGGCGGCAAGCAGGAGAATGCCGGCGGTGGCGTAGGCGAAGACGGGAGAGACGCCGTAGGCCAGGCCGCCCGCCACCGGGCCGACGATCGTGGCGGTCTGCCAGGCCGACGAGTTCCACGCCACGGCGTTGGCAAAATCCTCCGCCGGCACCAGGTTGGCCACCAGCGCGCCGGTCGCCGGGCCATAGAAGGCGCGGGCGGTGCCGAAGGCGACAAGGATCATGAAGACCATGCCGACATTGGTCGAGCCGGACAGGGTGAAGGCGATGAGCGCCACGGCGCACACGGCTTCGAGCGCGGTGGCGAGCGCGGCGATCAGCCGGCGGCCGAACCGGTCGGCGGCGGCGCCGGTGACCAGCACCAGGAGCAGGGCGGGCAGGAACTGCGCCAGCCCGACATAGCCGAGATCACGCGGATCGCGCGTCAGGTCGTAGATCTGCCAGCCGACGGCGACCGACACCATCTGGCCGGCGAAGGTCGTGACGAAGCGGGCCGTCCAGAATCGCAGGAAGGCGGAATGGCGGAACGCGGCGAAGCGCGCGGGATCGGACGACGATGCGGACAAGGAGAGACCCCGGGCGACGGCGGTGCATGGCGGTTCGCGGCGATGGGGAAAAGGCGGCCTGGCCGCAACACCGGCGGGGCGCCTGTCCGTGCCGTCGCCGATCCGTTGGTGGAGCTGAGGGGGATCGAACCCCTGACCTCATCATTGCGAACGATGCGCTCTCCCAGCTGAGCTACAGCCCCGTCCAGCGGATGGCGCAAATATGGGAGCGGGTGGGGGGCTGTCAAGCGGCTGTCCGGGTGCTCTTGCCGCAGCGGCGGCGAGGCCCTACATCGGCAGCGCTGAAGGAGCCTGCCCATGCGCGCCATACTCGATGTCCTGCTCATCGTGATCGACCTGTACTGGTGGATCATCATCGCCGCGGCGGTGTTTTCGTGGTTGTTCGCCTTCAATATCGTCAATGGCCGCAACCCGGTCGTGGCGCAGATCGGCAACTTCCTCTACCAGGCGACCGAGCCGGTGCTGAGGCCGATCCGCCGCATCCTGCCCAATCTCGGCACCATCGACATTTCGCCGATCGTGCTTCTGCTCGGGCTGATGCTCCTGCAGCGCGTCATCATCCTCTACCTCTACCCTTACGTCTTCTGAGCCGGGCTTGAACGCCGGCCAGCCCTGGCGGACGATCGACAACGGCATCGCGCTTGCCGTACGCCTCACGCCGAAATCGTCGACCGACCGCGTCGAGGGCGCCAGGGCCGATTCCGCCGGCGCGGTGCATCTTGCCGCGCGGGTGCGGGCGGTTCCCGACAAGGGGGCGGCCAATGACGCGCTGGTGCGGCTGATCGCAGACTGGCTGTCTGTCCCGGCGGGCACCGTCTCGATCCGCGCCGGCCATGGCTCGCGGCTGAAGACAATAGTGGTCGCCGGCGATCCGCGCGCGCTGGCCGCGGCGTTGGCCACTCGCCTCGGCTGATACCGGTTGTGCGCCCGGGCGGCGGTGATAGGCTCGGTGTCCTGTCCAGACGGAGTGCGTTTGATGATCCGCCGCCTCGCTATTGCCGCCCTCGTCGCCCTGCCGCTGCCCGCCGTCGCCGCGACGATCGAGAGCGCCTACACCGACCTCAACGACGCCAATCCGTGCGCCACGGTCGCCCAGGCCGAGGAGGGCGATGGCGACTGGGCCGAGATCGTCTGCCCGGGCTTTCGCGGATTTCCGGTGATCATCACCTACGGGGACGCGCGCGAATCGGTTTTCTACGGTTTTCCCCCCGGACGCGCGGCCGTCTCCGATGGCTGGGAGAGTTTTGGGCCGTTCAACTCGGTCGGACCGAAGATCGAATGGCGCTACGAGGTCGATGGCGACCTGACGCGTCCGTTCGCCACCATCCATCGCTGGTTCGTCTCGCAGCCGGAGGATTCGGAGAAGACCACCGAGGTGCTGGTGGTGGAAAAGGTGGGCACGCTGGCCGAGCGCCAGGGGTGCGTGGTCGGCTATGTGGTGGCGTCGGGCGATCCGAAGGCGAACGAGAAGGCGCGCGCGATCGCCGACGAGCAGGTGCGCGGCTTTGCCTGCGGCGCCGACGAGCCGGTGATCATCGCCGACGGCGCGGAATTGCCGGAGCCCTACCGGGCTCCGCCGGCCGAATGATCGTTCAGCGCCGGGCGCGTTCGATCGAATCGAGGATCAGCTGGCGGGTTTCGGCCGCGCCGTGCCAGCCGCCGAGCCGCACCCACTTGCCCGGCTCGAGATCCTTGTAGTGCTCGAAGAAGTGCTGCACCTGCTGGCGGGTGATCTCGGGCAGCTGGGTGTAGTCATGGATGTTCTCGTAGCGCCGCGTCACTTTCGGGGACGGAACGGCGATGACCTTTTCATCCGCGCCGGCATTGTCCTCCATGACCAGGTAGCCGATCGGGCGCACCGCGACGACGCAGCCGGGAAGCAGCGGGCGGGTATTGCAGATCAGGACATCGAGCGGATCGCCGTCGCCGCACAGCGTGTGCGGAATGAAGCCGTAGTTGCCCGGATAGGTCATGGGCGTATAGAGGAAGCGGTCGACCACCAGGGTGCCGGCCTCCTTGTCCATCTCGTACTTGATGGGTTGCCCGCCATAGGGCACCTCGACGATGACGTTGACGTCCTCGGGCGGGTTGGAGCCGATGGAAACGGCATCGATGCGCATGGGGATCTCCGGGCAGGAAGCGACATGGGCCGTCTAGCGGCGCGGCCGTCGCTTCGCAATGCGTCACAAAGGCGAATTCAGCCCCAAGTGTAGGCGATCTTCTTCAGCGCGCGGGCATCGAAGATCTCGACGCCCTCGGCGCAATCGCGGCCGCCCAGTCCCTCGTAGAATTGCATGGCGCCCGCATTGTCGGCGAGCGCCCAGACGACAAGGCCGGTCAGGCCGTGGTCGGCGAGTGCCTCGCGCACGGCCGAAAACAGCCGGGTGCCGATGCCGACGCCCTGATATTGCGGGGCGATGTAGAGTTCGTAGATCTCGCCGGCTTCCGGCAATTCGCGGACGCGGTTGCGGCCGTAGGTGGCATAGCCGACGACTTCGCCGTCCAGATCGACGACAAGGATCGATGTCGCGCGGCGGATGGCGTTCATCCACCAGTCGCGACCGCGCCGCGTCAGCATGCCGTTGAGCGCCTTGTGCGGAATGATGCCGGCATAGGCGCCCGTCCAGGCCGAGACGTGAACGGCGGCGATCCCGTCCGCGTCGGCGGGAATGGCGTGCCTGATGTCGATGGTCCGCGTGGTCATGGTGCGTTAACCATAACCCCGGAGACGGCGAGGCGGCAAGACGGGCCGTCCGGCCGTTCACAGCTCGACGACGTGGTCGTCCAGCTCGTTGGTATCGTCGGCGCCTTTCGGGAAATGTTCGGCCAGGAGCCCGCCGGCGGCGTGGACCGCGGCGGCGAAGCCATCGGCATGGCGACCGGTGGCGGCGGCCTCGGTCAGGCCGGCAACGATGGCGTTCCACTCGGCCTGGCCGACATGCTCGGCAATGCCGGCATCGGCGATCACCGTGGCATAGCGTTCGGCGATCGACACGAACAGCAGCACGCCGGTGCGGGCGCGGGTGCGGTGGACGTTGCGGGCGAGGAACTGGCGCATCGCGTTGTCGTGGGCGCGGCGGTAGCGCAGGCGGCGCGGCACCATATGGATGCGCACTGCCGGGACGAGCCACAGCACGGCGAGCGCGCAGCCGATCGCGGCGATCTGCGCCGCCGCCAGCGTCGTCGGGCGGAGGTCGTACCAGGCGAGGTGCAGGATCCAGGCGACGGCGAGGCTGACCGCGACCATGCTGGCCGTGACGATGAAGGCGGCCGGGAAG
>JBATNB010000358.1:0-5276 GCA_049290135.1 Rhizobiaceae bacterium | reverse complement strand
CCGATCCGACCGCCCGCTTCGACGAGCAGGTCAGGGAACTCGACGCCGCGCTCGACCAGCTCGAGGCCGCCCGCACCGCCGTCAACCGCTATCCGCTCGGCAATCCCGCCCCCGGCGCGGCGCTGTCGAGCACCTTCGGCAGCCGCTCCGACCCGATCCTCGGCACGCCGGCATTCCATGCCGGGCTCGATTTCCGCGCCGCGACCGGCGACCCGATCAAGGCCACCGCCGCCGGCACCATCGTCAAGGCCGGCTGGAATGGCGGCTACGGCCAGATGGTCGAAATCGACCATGGCAAGGGGTTCACCACCCGTTATGCGCACATGAGCTTCGTCGCCGTCGCGCCTGGCCAGAAGGTGAAGGCGGGCGCGGTCATCGGCAAGGCCGGCAGCACCGGCCGCTCCACCGGCCCGCACCTGCACTACGAGGTGCGGCGCGCCGGCGAGGCCGTCGATCCGCTGGCCTTCCTGAAAGCCGGACGCAAGCTCGCCGAAGCCCTGTGATCGCCGACGGCGCGCCGCGCCCGTCAGTCGAGATCCGCGACATCGACGGCGCCGCCATGCACGCGCTGTGACAGCGACGCCTCCATGAACGCATCGAGATCGCCGTCGAGCACGCCCTGCGGATTGGTGTTTTCCACCCCGGTCCGCAGATCCTTCACCAGCTGGTAGGGCTGCAGCACGTAGGACCGGATCTGGTGCCCCCAGCCGATGTCGGTCTTCGAGGCCGCCTGCGCGTTGGCTTCCGCCTCGCGCTTTTCCAGCTCCAGTTCGTAAAGCCGCGAGCGCAGCATTTCCCACGCCTTGGCGCGGTTCTTGTGCTGCGAGCGTTCCGCCTGGCACTGCACCACGATGTTGGTGGGGATGTGAGTGATGCGCACCGCCGAATCGGTGGTGTTGATGTGCTGGCCGCCGGCGCCCGAGGCGCGATAGGTGTCGACCCGGCAATCGGATTCATTGACGTCGATGTCGATCGAATCGTCGATGACCGGAAACACCCAGATCGACGCGAACGATGTGTGCCGCCGGGCGTTGGAATCGAACGGCGAAATGCGCACCAGCCGGTGCACGCCCGATTCCGTCTTCATGTAGCCGTAGGCGTTGCGGCCCTTCACCAGGAGCGTGGCGGACTTGATGCCGGCCTCCTCGCCGTCATGGAGTTCCAGCACCTCCACCTTCATGCGGCGGCTTTCGGCCCAGCGCGTGTACATGCGCATCAGCATCAGCGCCCAGTCCTGGCTCTCCGTGCCGCCCGCGCCGGCGTGGACCTCGATGTAGGTGTCGTTGCCGTCGGCTTCTCCCGACAGCAGCGTCTCGAGCTGGCGCTCGGCGGATTCCGCCTTCAGCGCCCGGATGGTCTGCTCGGCGTCGGCGACGATCTGCTGGTCGCCTTCCGCCTCGCCCATCTCGATCAGTTCGATGCTGTCGTCGAGGTCGCGCTCCATGCGCCGGATCGCCGCGATGGCGTCATCGAGGCCCTGGCGCTCGCGCATCAGCTTTTGTGCCTCCTGCGGATCGTTCCACAGGCTCGCCTCTTCGGAGCGCGCGTTCAGATAGTCCAGTCGCTTGATGGCCTGGTCCCAGTCAAAGATGCCTCCTCAGCAGGCCGACCGCCTGCTTGATGTCGTCGATGAGGGTCTCGGTCTCGGCACGCATGTCCGGCAACGCTCCGCGGCTTGGCTGATGGATGCCCGCCGGTCCGGCAAGGCGCGCGGAACATAGGGAGGCGGGCGGGACGTGTAAAGGGCCGGAACGCGCCCGGCGGCTCAGTAGAGGCCGCCGGTTCCCGACGAGACCGCGCGGTTCGCCTCGGGCGAGATTTCGCGCGCCCGCGATTCGGCCGCGATGTCGTCCATGCCGATCACCGAGTAGGAATCGGCCGGACCGGTGCCGGGCTTGAAGGCTTCCATGATCGTGTCGGCCTCGCCCTTCGACGCGCGCATGCCGGTCTTGCGGTTGATGGCGACCAGCGTCATGCCCTCCGGCGCCCGGAAGTCCACCGGCTTGCGGTCCTTCAGGTACTTGCCCATGAAGTCCTTGAAGATCGGCGCGGCAAGGCCGCCGCCGGTTGCGCCGTCGCCGAGCGACTGCGGCTTGTCGTAGCCCATGAACACGCCGACCACCAGTTCCGGGGTGAACCCGACGAACCAGGCATCCTTGGCGTCGTTGGTCGTGCCGGTCTTGCCGGCGATGGGATGCTTCAGTTCCTTCAGCGTCACCGCCGTGCCGCGCTGGATGACGCCTTCCATCATCGACGTGATCTGGAACGCGGTCATCGGGTCGAGCACCTGCTCGGCATTGTCGACCACTTCGGGTTCGTCCTGCTTGCCCCATGACGTGGCGTTGCAGGCCGAGCATTCGCGTTCGTCATGCTTGTAGATGGTCTTGCCGAACCGGTCCTGGATGCGGTCGATCATCGACGGCTTCACCTGGCGCCCGCCATTGGCGATGATGGCGTAGGCCGACACCATGCGCATGACCGTCGTCTCGCCGGACCCCAGCGACATCGACAGCACCGGCAGCATCTTGTCGTAGATGCCGAACCGCTCGGCATATTCGGCCACGAGGTTCATCCCCATGTCCTTGGCCAGCCGCACCGTCATCAGGTTGCGCGACCGTTCGATGCCGAGGCGCAGCGTCGACGGGCCGGCCGACCCGCCGCCATAATTCTTCGGTTCCCACATCACGCCGCCCGAACGCACCGAGATCGGCGCGTCGAGCACCACGGAGGCGGGCGTGTAGCCATTGTCGAGCGCGGCGGCATAGACGAACGGCTTGAACGCCGAACCCGGCTGGCGCATCGCCTGCGTGGCGCGGTTGAACACCGACTGCGAGAAGGAGAAACCGCCCACGATCGCCAGCACGCGGCCGGTGTGCGGGTCCATCGCCACCAGCGCGCCCTGCACCTCCGGCAGCTGGCGCAGGCGGTAGGCGCCGGCCGGCTCGTCCTTGGCCTGGACAAGGATGATGTCGCCGCGCTGCAGCACCTCGCTCGCCAGCTTGGCCTTCACCCGCTTGCCGTCCTTGAGGTAGCGCATGCCGAAGCCGATGTCGGCGGCGGCGATGGTGCCTTCGATCCGCTCAGCAGAAAGCGCCCCGGAGGGCTCCAGCGCCGGTTTCAGGCCGATCCGCGCGCCCTTGTCGTCGGAATCGATGACGATGGCCAATTGCCATTCCGGAACGTCGTCGAGCGCCTTGTTCTCGCCGAATGCCGCGCCCCAGTCGTCGCCGATCTCGACCCGCGCCACCGCGCCGCGATAGCCGCGCAGCGCGTCGAACTTCAAAAGGCCCTGCTGCAACGAGGCGCGCGCATCGGCCTGCAGTTTCGGATCGATGGTCGTGCGCACCGACAGGCCGCCGTCATAGAGCGCGTTGTCGCCATAGCGCGCGATGATCTCGCGGCGCACTTCCTCGGTGAAGAACTCGCTGGCAAACAGGTAGGAGCCGCCCTTGCGCTGCCGGACGCCGAGGTCCTCCGCCTTGGCCTTTTCGCCTTCGTCGCGGCCGACATAGCCATTGGCGACCATCTGGTCGATCACGTAGTTGCGGCGCTCGATGGCGCGGTCGGTGTGGCGGTAGGGATGGTAGTTGGACGGACCCTTCGGCAGCGCCGCCAGGTAGGCGACCTCCTTCACCGTCAGTTCGTTGACCGACTTGTCGAAATAGGTCAGCGCCGCGCCGGCGATACCGTAGGCGCCGAGCCCGAAGAAGATCTCGTTGAGGTAGAGTTCGAGGATGCGGTCCTTGGTGTAGGCCTGCTCGATGCGGAACGACAGGATCATCTCCCGGATCTTGCGATCGTAGGTCTGGTCGGAGTTGAGCAGGAAGTTCTTGGCCACCTGCTGCGTGATCGTCGAGGCGCCGACCGGACGACGGCCGCTGCCGAGATTCTGCAGGTTGGTCACCACCGCGCGCCCGAGGCCGGCCACGTCGATGCCCGGGTGCGAATAGAAATTCTTGTCTTCCGCTGAAAGGAATGCCGCCTTGACCCGGTCGGGGATCGCCTGGATCGGCAGGTAGAGGCGCCGCTCGCGCGCATATTCGGCCATCAGCTGCCCGTCCGAGGAGTGGACGCGCGTCATCACCGGCGGCTCGTACTTGGAAAGGACTTCGTAGTCCGGCAGGTCCTTGGTGACGGCGTGGAGGTAAAGCGCGATGACGACGGCCACCGCCAGCGCGAGCGTGACGCCGATTCCGAAGAAATAGCCGATCAGTCGAACCATCGTGTCCCCGAAGCCGGTTGAAGCCGGCCAATCCGCAAGGCCATTACCCGAAGCGAACCCGACGTGCCATGCAACGCAACACGTCCCTTGAAGGCGTTGACCGATAATTGCGGCAAAGCCAAGTCACAAATGCTCATGCATCGCGGTTTTTGTTAGCCGCCCTTCTCCAGCGCGGCAAAGTAAAGGCCCACCGCGGAGGCGATTCCCTCCACCGCGCGCGCCCGCCAGGCCGGATCGCGCAGCAATTCCTCGTCCCGCGCATTCGACAGATAGCCGAGTTCCACCAGCACAGACGGCACGTCCGGCGCCTTCAGCACCCGGAACCCGGCCGACCGGATCGGATTGTTGATGAGGTCGATGCGACCGGTGAGTTCGCCGACCAGCGACCGGGCAAACACCACGGAGAACCCGTGCGTTTCGCGCCGCACCAGGTCGACCAGGATGTCGGTGACTTCCGGCGGCGCGTCCTCGACCACCACGCCGCCCACCGCGTCGGCCTTGTTCTCGTTCTCCGCCAGCGCCGCGGCAAGCTCGTCGGAGGCTTCTTCCGAAATCGTGTACACCGTCGCGCCGCGGATGCCCGGCAGCGAGATCGTGTCGGCATGCAGCGAGACGAAGAGGTCGGCCTGGTGCTCGCGCCCGATCCGCACGCGCTCGTCCAGCGGCAGGAACATGTCCGCCTCGCGGGTGTAATGGACCGCGAAGCGGCCGCTCGCGGTGAGCACCTCGCCAAGCGCGCGGGCGAATTCGAGCGTGACCTGCTTCTCCCTGGTGCCGGAAACGCCGATGGCGCCGCTGTCGATGCCGCCATGGCCGGCGTCGAGCACCACGACCCGTCGCCCGTCCTCGCGCGCCGTCTGCGCCGTCAGCCGGCTGCCCTTTTCCGCCGCCGTCGAGCCGGTGATCGAGGCGCGCTCGTCGAGCGCGGCGGCGAATGCCGGTTCCGACGCCGCCGCGAGATCGATCGTCAGCCGCCCGCCCTCGCCGTCGCGAACCATGTCGACCCGCTCGGCAATGAACGGCTTGTCGCTGGTCAGGATCAGCCGCGTGCGCC
>JBATNB010000357.1:0-2094 GCA_049290135.1 Rhizobiaceae bacterium | reverse complement strand
GACCGAGACCGCGCCGGGTGCCACGGTCCCCGTTCCCGCTGTCGCCGAAAGCCCCGCCGCGCCGGCCGCTGCGGGCAATGCCGTGGCCGTGGCGCAGAAGGCCATCTTCTACGAGGAACGAACGTCTGCCGACCAGGGCTCGGCCAACACCGGCAATGTCGTGTGGTCGGTCGTGCAGGATTCGCCCGGCGGCGACCTTGCCGCCGAACCGGCGATCCGCGCCGAGGCGAGAATTCCCGACCGCGACCTGAAGCTGCGGATGACGATTCGGCGCAATGGCGATCCGACGCTGCCGGCCAGCCATCTCATCGAGCTGGTGGTCGACGGTCCGGAAGGCAAGACCGCGACGATCGACAAGGTGCTGCGCATCACGCTGAAGCCGAACGAAAGCGATGCCGGCAACCCGCTGCTCGGCGTGCCGGCGAAGATTTCCGACGGCTTCTTCCTCATCGCGCTGACCGACACGCCGGCCGAGATCGATGCCAACATGGCGCTCCTGCGCCGCGAGCGCTGGATCGACATCCCGATCGTCTATGCCACCGGCCGGCGGGCGCTGATCACGCTCGAAAAGGGCATTCCCGGCGACAAGACCTTCGAGGAAGTGCTGAAGATCTGGGAAGCCAAGGCGAGCGGATGACGCCCCGGCGCGGACGCCTCAGGCGCCCGCGGCCTCGATGGTGCGCGGCATGCGGCTGGCACGCAACGCCGCCGCCTTCACCGCTTCCTGCACTTTCTCGAACGCGCGGACCTCGATCTGGCGGACGCGTTCGCGCGAAATGTCGAACCGCGACGACAATTCCTCCAGCGTGACGGGATCCTCGGCCAGGCGGCGCGCCTCGAAAATCTCGCGCTCGCGCTCGTTGAGCACCTTGAGCGCGTCGGCGAGCATGCGACGGCGCTGGTCGAGTTCGTCCTGCTCGATGAGCACGGCTTCCTGGCTGTCGCTGTCATCGACAAGCCAATCCTGCCATTCGCCGCCGGTATCGCCATCGGCGCCACGGATCGGCGCGTTCAGCGAAGCGTCGCCCGACAGGCGGCGGTTCATCGATATGACATCCTCCTCGGTGACATTGAGGCGGGTGGCGATCTCGTTGATCTGGTCGGGCCGGAGGTCGCCCTCATCCAGCGCGCGCAGGCGGCCCTTGAGCTTGCGCAGGTTGAAGAACAGGCGCTTCTGGTTGGCGGTCGTGCCCATCTTCACCAGGCTCCACGACCGCAGGATGTATTCCTGGATCGAGGCCTTGATCCACCACATCGCATAGGTGGCCAGGCGGAAGCCGCGCTCCGGGTCGAATTTCTTGACGGCCTGCATCAGGCCGACATTGCCTTCGGAAATGACTTCGCCGATCGGCAGGCCGTAGCCGCGATAGCCCATGGCGATCTTGGCCACGAGGCGCAGGTGCGACGTGACGAGCTTGTGCGCGGCACCGGAATCCTCGTGCTCGAGATACCGCTTGGCGAGCATGTACTCTTCCTGCGGCTGGAGCATGGGGAAGCGGCGGATTTCCTCGAGGTAGCGCGACAGGCCGCCTTCCCCGGAAACGATGCTTGGCAATGAATGGGCCATGGATGCCCTCTCCTTTTTCCTGCCCCCGTACGCGGCGGGCTTTCGTCCGGCCACGTCGCGTGCACCGGAACCCGGCTTATACAGGGCCGCGACCGGCGGGCGAAGTGAACTTTTTGTCAGAATACGCTCCGGCGCGGATCGCGGATGACCTGAATGCGCCACGGAACGCGTCGACCAGGGCGCGCATGTCGTCCGGCAGGCCGGTCGTGAACGCCATCATCTGTCCGGTCGCGGGGTGGGCGAACGCCAGGAGGTGGGCATGGAGCGCCTGGCGCGGGAAAGCGGCGGCCACGGGGCGCAGCGTCTCCGGCAGGCGGTTCGCCTTGGTGCGGAACGCCCGGCCGTAATCCGCATCGCCGACGAGCGGATATCCGAGATGGGCCATGTGGACGCGGATCTGGTGGGTTCGCCCGGTCTCGAGCCGACACTCCACGAGGCTGGCGGCATCGCCGAACCGCTCGACAAGGCGCCAGTGCGTGACGGCATGGCGGGCATCGGGGTGGTCGGCGCGCACGACGGCCCGGCGC
>JBATNB010000356.1:0-2744 GCA_049290135.1 Rhizobiaceae bacterium | reverse complement strand
CTGCATCGGTGTCAGGTCGGCAAGCGCTGCGAGGCGGGCGACCGCCTCGTCCTCGTCGGCGATCAGGTGGGCGCGGATGGTCTGGCGCAGGGCGGCAAGCGTGTCGGCGGACATGGACGGCTCCGGGCAAGCCGGACGCGGGCAATCCCGGCCGGTCCGCGCCACCTTAGCATTTGCGCCGCATCGCGGTGAAACCTGTTTTTCCGGCTTTCTTGCGCCGAACGACGCGCTGTTATAACAATCGCGCTCCGAACAGATTGGGTTCCAAGCCTATGGCGGATCAACTGGATCGAATTGATCGCAACATCCTGGCGGCGCTTTCGCGCGAGGGGCGGCTGTCGTCCGCCGAACTGGCGCAGAAGGTCGGCCTGTCGAAGACGCCTGTGCAGGCGCGGGTGAAACGGCTGGAGAGCGATGGCTACATCCGCGGCTATTCCGCCCTCATCGACCGCGCCCGCATGGGCGAAGGCCATATCGCCTTCGTCCAGGTCACGCTTTCCGACACGCGCTCGACGGCGCTGGAGGCTTTCAACCGCGCCGTCCACCAGATTCCCGAAATCGTCGAATGCCACATGATCGCCGGCGGGTTCGACTATCTGCTGAAGGTCCGCACGCGCGACATCGCCGCCTACCGCCGCCTTTTGGGCGAGACCATTTCCGGTCTGCCATCGCTTTCCAACACCTCCACCTTCGTGGTGATGGAGGCGGTCAAGGAGGGGTGAGGCTCAGTTCACCAGCGTCTTCAGGAACGCCATCAACGCCGCCTTTTCCGGGTCAGTGAAGGCGACCGGCTCCAGTTCGCTGTGGCCCGAAGGCGCGGCCGGCGCCGCGGCGTAATGATCGATGACATCGGCAAGCGTCGCGATCTGCCCGGAATGCATGTAGGGCGGCCGTGTCGCCGCGCCGCGCAGGCTCGGCGTCTTGAACGCGCGCTCCAGTTCCTCGCCCTCGCGCAGCATGAAGGTGAGTTCGCCGCAATCGCCTTGCCCGCCGTCGGAATGGACGCCGAGGCAGTTGAACGGGTCGGCATCGACAAGCGCCACCGCCTCGGCGCGGCCGCGATCCTCGGGCAGCCCGGCGGCCTGCGCCACGCCGGTGTTGTGGAAATGATCGTCGGTGAAGCGCGGACCATTGTGGCAGTTGATGCAGCGCCCCTTGCCGATGAACAGCTTGAGGCCGTCGATCTCCTGGTCGGAAAGCGCGGAGGCGGCATCGGGCGCGCGGCCCTCGGCGAGTGCCGCCGCGAACCGGTCGAAGCGGGTTTCGGCGAACCGCAGCGACCGCTCGAACGCGGCGATGGCCTTGCCGAACCCGGCATAGACGCGGTCGACCGCCATCCGGTCGTCTTCGCCCATCGCCGCCCAGGCCGCCTTTTCCGCCTCCGTGCCGAACGGACCGGCCGATGGCGGCATGAGCGAAAGCTCCGGCATCGGGCCGAACAGCCGTTCGAACCGGTCGCGGTAGGTGGCGGCGATGCGATGCGCCACGGCCGTGCGCGTCGTGGCGTGCTCGACCGGGCTTTCCACCGGACCGAGCGCCTGGCTCCACAGCGAATCCTTGCGCCCGTCCCAGAACAGGAAAGGCGACCAGGCAATGCCGGGCAGCGGCATGGTGCGCCGGTTGGTCGTGCCGGCGCCGCGCGCGAGCGGCAGATCGTCCTGGAACTGCCGTTCGGCCACATGGCAGGTGGCGCAGGCCACCTGGCCGTTGCCGGAAAAGCCCGGATCGTTGAAAAAGGTCGCGCCGAGCGCCGCCGCATCCAGGTCGTCGGCAACCCTGTTGGTCGGATCGGCCGGCAGCGGCGGCAGGGACGACAGCGCCAGCGTCTTGACCACCGCCTTCTGCGTGTCGGTCAGCGGATCGCGCGTGCATGCGGCCAGCGCGGGCAGAACGAGCAACAGCAGGAAAAGCGCCAGGCGGTTCATCACAGGACCAGGTTGAATTCGACCGTGTCGGACTTCCCGTCGGCCTCGATGGCAAGCCGGAACACCCACCAGCCACCCATGTTGAAGCGGACGCCCTCGATGCGGTAGCGCCCGCCCCCGAGATCGGCCGTCACCTTCGGCGCCGTCGGCAGGCCGTGCCCGTGTTGCGGCATGCCGCCATCGACGGCGATGGTGGCGCCTTCGACGGCCGTCCCGTCCGCCAGGCTCACGCTCGCGACCCACGCATGCAGCGGTCCCTGGACCAGCGCTCCGCCTTCCGGCTCGATGCCGACCATGAACATCCCGGCCTGCGAGGCTTTTAAGCGCGACAGGTCCAGATCATCCGGCGGCGGCTGCATCATCCGGTAGGCGACGAAGGCGCCGAAGCCCAGCGCTGCCAGCGCCAGGAGCATGAACAGGACTCGAAATCGCGTCATCGGCGGAAACTCCACAGGGAAGCCGGACTATTGGCGATCCGGGTGCGCCGGTGCATGATCGCAATCATGTCCGATCTGATCAATTCCGTCCTCGCCCGGTCGCGGCCGCAGGCCATCGACCTTGCGCAGGGCGACAGCCTGTTCCGCCGCGGCGACGCGGTGGTGCGCTTCTTCCAGGTCCTGTCGGGCGAAATCCATGTCCTGCGTCACCTGGAGAACGGCGCCATGCTGGTGCAGCAACGCGCCCGCGCCGGCGATTTCGTCTCCGAGCCGTCGCTGCATTCGACATCCTACCATTGCGATGCGGTGGCGTCCCAGCCGTCGCGGCTGCGCGGCGTCGACCGCGCCGCGATGCTGGCCGCTCTGCGCGCCGAGCCGATGG
>JBATNB010000355.1:0-17549 GCA_049290135.1 Rhizobiaceae bacterium | reverse complement strand
GCTTTCGCCGGTTCCGCCTTCGCCGCCTTCGCGGCCCTGGCGCGCCCGGCCTTGAAGAAGATCTTCTCGTCCCGCAGCGCCGTGCGGCCGGTCAACGGTTCGCTGAACCAGCGGCCGTTCTGCGGTCCCGGCTTCACGCCATCGCCCTTGCCGGCCTCGAACGCGTCGATGATCTCGGTGAGCCGTTCCGGCGTCAGATCCTCGTAAGTGTCCTTGCCGATCATCACCATCGGGGCGTTGACGCAGGCGCCGAGGCACTCGACCTCTTCCCAGGACAGCGTTCCCGCCGCGTTGGTGTGGAACGGGTCGTGATGGATGCGGGCGCGGCAAACGCCGATCAGTTCTTCCGAGCCGCGCAGCATGCAGGGCGTGGTGCCGCAGACCTGGACATGGGCGCGCGTGCCGACCGGCGCGAGTTGGAACTGGGTGTAGAAGGTCGCGACTTCCAGCACGCGGATGTTGGGCATGGCGAGCATCGCGGCGACCTGCTCGATCGCGGCGCGGCTGACCCAGCCCTCCTGCTCCTGCGCACGCATCAACAGCGGAATGACCGCCGAGGCCTGGCGGCCGTCGGGATATTTCTTCACGGTCGCCTTCGCCCATGCGGCGTTGGCCTTGTTGAAGGCGAAACTCGCGGGCTGGACCTTGTCTTCGGCGAGGCGGCGGACAGTCATGGCGGGCCTGGTCAGTTGACGGCTTGAACGAGGAAAACGGAGGCGGCCGTCATCGATCCACCTCCCCGAACACGATGTCGAGCGAACCCATGATGGCCGAGACATCGGCGAGCATGTGCCCGCGGGCAAGGAAATCCATGGCCTGCAAATGGGCAAAGCCCGGCGCGCGCAGCTTCACCCGGTAGGGCTTGTTGGTGCCGTCGGCGACGAGATAGACGCCGAACTCGCCCTTCGGCGCCTCGACGGCGGCATAGACCTCGCCGGCCGGCACGCGGAAGCCTTCGGTATAGAGCTTGAAATGATGGATGAGCGCTTCCATCGAGCGCTTCATCTCGCTGCGCTTCGGCGGCACGACCTTGCCATCGGCGGCCGAGACCGGCCCGATGCGCTCCTCGCCGAGCAGGCGCTTGACGCACTGGCGCATGATGCTGGCGGACTGGCGCATCTCTTCCATGCGGATGAGGTAGCGGTCGTAGCAGTCACCGTTCTTGCCGACCGGGATGTCGAACTCCATCTCGTCGTAGCATTCGTAGGGCTGGCTCTTGCGCAGGTCCCAGGCCGCGCCCGAGCCGCGCACCATGACGCCGGAGAAGCCGCGCGCCCAGGCGTCGTCGAGCTTGACGACGCCGATGTCGACGTTGCGCTGCTTGAAGATGCGGTTGGCCGTCAGCAGCCGGTCGAGATCGTCGACGGTCTTCAGGAACGGATCGATCCACTTGTCGATGTCCCGCACCAGTTCGTCGGGAATGTCCTGGTGCACGCCGCCGGGGCGGAAATAGGCCGCGTGCAGGCGCGCGCCGCAGGCGCGCTCGTAGAACACCATCAGCTTCTCGCGTTCCTCGAAACCCCAAAGCGGCGGCGTCAATGCGCCAACATCAAGGGCTTGCGTGGTGATGTTGAGAAGATGATTCAGGATGCGGCCGATTTCGGAATAGAGCACGCGGATCAGCTGGCCGCGCTTGGGCACCGTCAGGCCGAGCAGCTTTTCGATCGCCAGGCAGAAGGCATGCTCCTGGTTCATCGGCGCGACATAGTCGAGCCGGTCGAGATAGGGCACGGCCTGGAGATAGGTCTTCGTCTCCATCAGCTTCTCGGTGCCGCGATGCAGCAGCCCGATGTGCGGATCGGCGCGTTCGACGATCTCGCCGTCAAGTTCGAGCACCAGGCGCAACACACCGTGCGCGGCGGGATGCTGCGGGCCGAAATTGATGGTGAAGTTGCGGAGCGAGTGCTCGGTCATGACTTGGCCTTCTCGTCGCCCGGCAGCACATAGTCCGTCCCCTCCCAGGGGGAGAGGAAATCGAACTGCCGCATTTCCTGCCTCAGCTTCACCGGTTCGTAGACCACCCGCTTCAGCTCGTCGTCGTAGCGCACCTCGACGAAGCCGGTGGTCGGGAAGTCCTTGCGCAGCGGATGGCCGACGAAGCCGTAGTCGGTCAGGATGCGGCGCAGGTCCGGATGTCCGGAAAACACGATGCCGTAAAGGTCGTAGGCCTCGCGCTCGTACCAGTCGGCGCCGGGAAATACCGGCGTGGCGGATGGCACCGGCGTATCCTCGCCGGCGCTCAGCTTGACCCGGACGCGCAGATTCTCCGTCGGCGACAACAGGTGATAGACCACGTCGAACCGCTCGGCGCGCGCCGGCCAGTCGACGCCGGACAGGTCGATGAAGGACACGAACCGGCAGTTCTTGTCGTCGCGCAGGAAGACCAGCGTCTCGATCAGCGCATCGCGCGTCGTCGCCAGCGTCAGTTCGCCGCCGGAAAGGGAAACCTCGGCCTTGCCGGCGAGCGCCTTGCCGATCACTTGTCCCAGTTTGTCGAGCGTCGCGGGCATCGCGTTTCTCACCGTTCGATCGTGCCGGTGCGGCGGATCTTCTTCTGCAGCAGCATCACGCCGTAGAGCAGCGCCTCGGCTGTCGGCGGGCAACCGGGCACGTAGATGTCGACGGGGACGATGCGGTCGCAGCCGCGCACCACGGAATAGGAATAGTGGTAGTAGCCGCCGCCATTGGCGCAGGAGCCCATGGAGATGACGTAGCGCGGCTCCGGCATCTGGTCGTAGACCTTGCGCATGGCCGGGGCCATCTTGTTGGTCAGCGTGCCGGCGACGATCATCACGTCGGACTGGCGCGGGCTGGCGCGCGGCGCGAAACCGAAACGCTCGGCGTCGTAGCGCGGCATGGAGGTGTGCATCATCTCCACCGCGCAGCACGCCAGGCCGAACGTCATCCACATCAGCGAGCCGGTGCGCGCCCAGTTGACCAGCGCATCGACGGAGGTGACGACGAAGCCGCGGTCGGCGAGTTCGGCGTCGATGGCGCCGAAGAACCCGTCATCATGGCCGATCGGCCTGCCGGTGGCCGGATCGAGGATGCCTTTCGGCGCCGGCGCGACGAGCGGTCCGGAACTCAGTCCCATTCCAGCGCTCCCTTTTTCCATTCATAGATGAAGCCGATGGTCAGAACGCCGAGGAACACCATCATCGACCAGAACCCCAGCCATCCGATCTTCGCGAACGACACCGCCCAGGGGAACAGGAAGGCCACTTCGAGATCGAAGATGATGAAGAGGATGGAGACCAGGTAGAACCGCACGTCGAACTTCATGCGCGCATCGTCGAAGGCGTTGAAGCCGCATTCGTAGGCCGACAGCTTCTCCGGGTCGGGCGCGCGGAAGGCGACCACGAACGGGATCACCAGGAGCGCCAGGCCGATGACGGCGCTGACTGCGATGAAAATGATCACCGGGAGGTAGGAGCCCAGAAGGTCGCTCATGATCCGGATGTCCTTCGGAAGGCCGGGCGGAGGCGGCGAAGGGCTTCCACCCGCTTAAGGGAAACCCCTTTTGCACTGCGGCGACGGTTACTCCAGCCGCCGGGGCGAAGCAAGTCGGAACTGGCCGGAAATCGCACGAAACGGAGCCAAAACCGACCGAAAAGCCGCGATGTCCCGCAACGCACCACGGGCCGGAATCAATCCTGCGAAAGGGGAAAATGGCGCGAGTGACGGGGCTCGAACCCGCGACCTCCGGCGTGACAGGCCGGCACTCTAACCGACTGAGCTACACCCGCGCTTGTGGAACCGGGCAAGCAACCGCACCGCGTTCACGGGCGGTCAATTAGGCGGTTCAAAACGGGGTGTCAAGCGAAAGCGACAACCGGGCGGCCGGCATCCACCGGCGGCGGGAAGCGGCCCTTCCCCGCCCTTGCGGCGGGTTCGCCAAACCCCTAATGGGAAGCCGGGCGGGCGGTTAGCTCAGCTGGTAGAGCGCCTCGTTTACACCGAGGATGTCGGGAGTTCGAGTCTCTCACCGCCCACCACGCGGCCATCGGGGGCTCCCGCGCTGCCGCAAGAGCCCCGCGTGGAATGGTCCCTCAGTTCACGGCGTCCTTGAGCGCCTTGCCGACGGAGAATTTCGGCACCTTGCGGGCCGGAATCTTCACTTCCGCGCCGGTCTGCGGATTGCGGCCGGTGGAGGCGGCGCGCTTGGCGACGGAGAAATTGCCGAAGCCGACAAGACGGACGTCGCCGCCCTTCTTCAGTTCCGCCGTGATCGTATCAAAGACCGCGTCCACCGCCGCGGCTGCGTCGGCCTTGGTCAACCCGGCGGCGTCCGCCACTGCGGACACGAATTCAGCCTTGTTCATCGCAGGTCCCTTTCCTTGCTGCTTTTTGATTCGCACGGCCGGGATGATCGGGCCGATTGCCCGGCAATGCCAGCGCGAACGGCCCGATTTGCCCGTTTTCACGTGTTTTCGTGCGCTATTTGCCCGGATTCCGCCGGTGTCGACGGCCCGTCGCTGCCCTCGCCGTGCCGGCGCACGAAAAAGGGCGGGCCCCGGAAGGCCCGCCCCTTGCATTTCATCAGCGTCCGTTCAGTGCGCGACGGTGGACGACACCTCGTCGTCCGCGCCCTTGACGGGGGCGGCGGCCGGCTCCGTCCATTCGATCGGCTCCGGCATGCGCAGCAGCGCATGGCGCAGCACTTCGCCGGCGCGGCTCACCGGCACGATCTCCAGCCCGCTCTTCACATTGTCGGGGATCTCGGCCAGGTCCTTGGCGTTTTCCTCGGGGATCAGCACCTTCTTGATGCCGCCGCGCAGCGCGGCGAGCAGCTTCTCCTTCAGGCCGCCGATCGGCAGCACGCGGCCGCGCAGCGTGATCTCGCCGGTCATGGCGATGTCGGCCCGCACCGGAATGCCGGTCAGCACCGAGACGATCGCCGTCATCATGGCGACGCCGGCCGACGGGCCGTCCTTCGGGGTCGCGCCTTCCGGCACGTGCACGTGGATGTCGCGCTTGTCGAACAGCGGCGGCTCGATGCCGAATTCGAGCGCCCGCGAACGCACGTAGGACGCGGCGGCGGAGATCGATTCCTTCATCACGTCGCGCAGATTGCCGGTGACCGTCATGCGGCCCTTGCCCGGCATCATCACGCCTTCGATGGTCAGGAGCTCGCCGCCCACTTCCGTCCAGGCCAGGCCGGTGACCACCCCGACCTGATCCTCGTCTTCCGCCACGCCGAAGCGGAAGCGGGGCACGCCGAGATAGTCGTGGATGTTCTTCTCCGTCACCTTCACCTGCTTGCGGTTGCCCTTGAGGATGTCGGTGACCGCCTTGCGGCCGAGCGTGGAGATCTCGCGCTCGAACGACCGCACGCCCGCCTCGCGGGTGTAGGTGCGCACGATCTCGCGCAGCGCGCCGTCCGACACGGAGAACTCCTTCGGCTTCAGCGCGTTGTCGCGGATCGCCTTGGGCAGCAGGTGGCGCTTGGCGATCTCCACCTTCTCGTCCTCGGTGTAGCCGGCGATGCGGATGAGCTCCATGCGGTCCATCAGCGGCGGCGGAATGTTCAACGTGTTCGCCGTGGTGATGAACATCACGTCGGACAAATCGTATTCGACCTCCAGGTAATGGTCCATGAAGGCGTGGTTCTGTTCGGGATCCAGCACCTCGAGCAGGGCCGACGACGGATCGCCGCGGAAATCCATGCCCATCTTGTCGATCTCGTCGAGCAGGAAGAGCGGGTTGGACTTCTTGGCCTTCTTCATCGACTGCACGACCTTGCCGGGCATGGAGCCGATGTAGGTGCGGCGGTGGCCGCGGATTTCGGCTTCGTCACGCACGCCGCCAAGCGCCATGCGCACGAACTCGCGGCCGGTCGCCCGGGCGATCGACTTGCCGAGCGAGGTCTTGCCGACGCCGGGAGGCCCGACGAGGCACAGGATCGGCCCCTTGATCTTGGACTGCCGGCTCTGCACGGCCAGGAACTCGACGATGCGGTCCTTGACCTTGTCGAGGCCGTAATGGTCGGCGTCGAGCACGTCCTGGGCGAACTTGAGGTCCTGCTTGACCTTCGACTTCTGCTTCCACGGGATCGAAAGCAGCCAGTCGAGATAGTTGCGCACGACCGTGGCTTCCGCCGACATCGGCGACATGGTGCGCAGCTTCTTGACCTCGGCGAGCGCCTTCTCGCGCGCTTCCTTGGACAGCTTGGTCTTCTTGATGCGCTCTTCCAGTTCGGAGGCTTCGTCGCGGCCGTCCTCGCCCTCGCCGAGCTCCTTCTGGATCGCCTTCATCTGCTCGTTGAGGTAATATTCGCGCTGGGTCTTCTCCATCTGGCGCTTGACGCGCGAGCGGATGCGCTTTTCCACCTGGAGCACGGAAATCTCCGCCTCCATGAAGCCCATCGCCTTCTCGATGCGCTCCTTGACCGACAGGGTCGCCAGCAGCGCCTGCTTGTCCTGGATCTTGATGGCCAGATGCGAGGAGATCGTGTCGGCGAGCTTGGAATGGTCCTCGATCTGGTTGACCGCGCCGGCGACGTCCTGGCTGACCTTCTTGTTCAGCTTCACGTAATTCTCGAAATCGGCCACCACCGAACGCGCCAGCGCCTCGATCTCGACCGGGTCTTCCTCGGGCTCCGGAAGCAGCTCGGCGGTCGCCTCGTGGAAATTCTCGTTGTCGACGAAACGGGTCAGCCGGGCGCGGCCCTTGCCTTCCACCAGCACCTTCACCGTGCCGTCGGGCAGCTTCAGCAGCTGCAGCACGTTGGCAAGCGTGCCGAGATCGTAGATGGCGTCGGGCGCGGGATCGTCGTCGCTGGCGTTCATCTGGGTGGCCAGCAGGATCTGCTTGTCCGAACCCATCACTTCCTCGAGCGCGCGGATCGATTTCTCGCGGCCCACGAACAGCGGCACGATCATGTGCGGGAAAACGACGATGTCGCGAAGCGGCAGCACCGGATGCGTCGTCCCGGTCTTCATCGGCCCCGTGTTCGGTACGGTCTTGGTCATCGGTCAACCTTTCGTGCATCCGCCTTCAGGCCGGATGCGATTCCCGGATCATAATAGCGACACGCCGCGCCGCCTATCTCCCGGTTCGCAGATGTTTGCCGGCGGCGGAATGTCCCGTTCCCTAGTTGGAGTGGCGCCTTGCCCGGTTCAAGGGCGCGCCGGGCCGGAACGAAAAAGAAACGGCGTCCTCCGGCGACACCCGGCCGATGACGCCGCGGGCAAACCAATGGCCCGTCATGGTCGGGCTTGACCCGACCATCCGCGCGGCCTGAAACGTCGCAGATCCTCGGGTCAAGCCCGAGGATGACGGCGGTGTATGGCAGGGCCCCGGACCATCGGGACAGGTCCGAGGATGACGGCATTCATTGACTCGTCATGGTCGGGCTTGACCCGACCATCCGCGAGGCCTGAGACGTCGCAGATCCTCGGGTCAAGCCCGAGGATGACGGCGTTCATTGACTCGTCATGGTCGGGCTTGACCCGACCATCCGCGACGCGTCGAAAGGACCTGATCCTCGCGACAGGCCCGAGGACGATCGCGGTTCATGCACTCGTCATGGTCGGGCTTGACCCGACCATCTGCGAGGCCTGAGACGTCGCAGATCCTCGGGACAAGCCCGAGGATGACGACCGTGTATTGCAAGGCCCCGGAACCTCGCGACAGGCCCGAGGATGATGGCGGGGGATGGAATTGCCGAAGACACCCGGCCGGCGCCCGCGGGCGCCGTGCCTGTTGCCGATCGTCGGGCCGGTCAGGCGCTCGCCGCGCCCTTTTCGTTCTTGGCCTCGGCGTAGATGTAGAGCGGGCGGGCGTTGCCGGCCACGACCTCGTCGGAGATCACCACTTCCTGGACGCCTTCCAGCGACGGCAGGTCGAACATGGTGTCGAGCAGGATCGCCTCCATGATGGAACGCAGGCCGCGCGCGCCGGTCTTGCGCTCGATCGCCTTCTTGGCGATCGCCGACAGGGCGTCGTTGTGGAAGGTCAGGTCCACATTCTCCATCTCGAACAGGCGCTGGTACTGCTTGACCAGCGCGTTCTTCGGTTCGGTGAGGATCTGGATCAGCGCCGGCTCGTCGAGATCGCCGAGCGTGGCGATCACCGGCAGGCGGCCGACGAATTCGGGAATGAGGCCGAACTTCAACAGGTCCTCGGGCTCGACCAGCCGGAACAGGTCGCCGGTGCGGCGATCCTCGGGCGCTGCGACCGAGGCGCTGAAGCCGATGGAGGTCTTGCGGCCGCGGTCGGAGATGATGCGCTCCAGCCCGGCGAAGGCGCCGCCGCAGATGAACAGGATGTTGGTGGTGTCGACCTGCAGGAATTCCTGCTGCGGGTGCTTGCGGCCGCCCTGCGGCGGCACGGAGGCGACCGTGCCTTCCATGATCTTCAACAGCGCCTGCTGCACGCCCTCGCCCGAGACGTCGCGGGTGATCGAGGGATTGTCCGACTTGCGCGAAATCTTGTCGACCTCGTCGATGTAGACGATGCCGCGCTGCGCGCGCTCGACATTGTAGTCGGCCGCCTGCAGCAGCTTCAGGATGATGTTCTCGACATCCTCGCCGACATAGCCGGCCTCCGTCAGCGTCGTCGCGTCGGCCATGGTGAACGGCACGTCGATGATGCGGGCCAGCGTCTGGGCAAGCAGGGTCTTGCCGCAGCCGGTCGGGCCGATCAGCAGGATGTTCGACTTGGCCAACTCGACGTCATTGTTCTTCTGCGCGTGCGCGAGGCGCTTGTAATGATTGTGGACGGCAACCGACAGCACGCGCTTGGCGTGGCTCTGGCCGATCACATAGTCATCGAGGACCTTGATGATCTCCTGCGGGCTCGGCACGCCCTCGCGCGACTTGGAGACGGAGGACTTGTTCTCCTCGCGGATGATGTCCATGCACAGTTCGACGCATTCATCGCAGATGAACACGGTCGGCCCGGCGATCAGCTTGCGGACCTCGTGCTGGCTCTTGCCGCAGAACGAGCAGTAGAGCGTGTTCTTGGCATCGCCCCCGCCGCTGTTTCCCACTTTGCTCATCAACGATCCCTCGAGTGCGCACACGCCGCGAACGGCACATGCCATCGGCCTCATTTAATTCAGTCACGGCGCGTTGCCAACGCCGTCGCCAACCGGGCGCGTGGCGCGACGCGCCTGAAAGGCCGCCGCGCCGGATGACGCACTTACACGCAATCGACAGGCTAAGCCCATGAAACTCAACATAAGCTTAACCGGATAGGTCGCGCTTCGGCCCGGCATCCCGTCGCGCGGCTTTTCGGTCACAGCCGCTTCAAAAAAAACTGTTCGCCGGCGGGAAAGCTCAGCCGGCCGATGCATCCGCCGATTCGCGCGACGAAATCACCTTGTCGATCAGGCCCCAATCGCGCGCTTCGTCGGCGGTCATGAAATGGTCGCGGTCGAGCGTGTTTTCCACCGTCTCGTAGCTGTTTCCGGTGTGCTGGACATAGACCTCGTTCAGCCGCCGCTTCATCTTGATAATGTCCAGGGCGTGCCGCTCGATGTCGGAGGCCTGGCCCTGGAAGCCGCCGGACGGCTGGTGCACCATGATGCGGGCGTTCGGCGTGGCAAAGCGCATGTCCTTGTGGCCGGCCGTCAGCAGAAGCGATCCCATCGAGGCCGCCTGGCCGATGCACAGCGTCGAGACCGGCGGCCGGATGAACTGCATCGTGTCGTAGATGGCCATGCCGGAGGTGACGATGCCGCCGGGCGAATTGATGTAGAGCGAGATTTCCTTCTTCGGGTTCTCCGCTTCCAGGAACAGGAGCTGCGCGCAGACCAGCGTCGCCATCCCGTCCTCGATCGGACCGGTGATGAAGATGATCCGCTCCTTGAGAAGGCGCGAGAAGATGTCGAAGGCGCGTTCGCCCCGGTTGGTCTGCTCGACGACCATCGGCACCAGATTGAGCGCGGTCTCGACCGGATTTTTCATGTGGTTGTCCTTCCCGAATCGGCGCGGCGCGGCCGTGCCCTGTCGATGCTAGATAAGTATTCTCCCCGCCTGCCCGCAAGCCCGGCGACCGGCCGGTGTTCTGGTCCGCCCGGCGTTAAGGTTTGCTGAAGGGCGCGCGGCCCTCTCGCGGGTCAGAGCGGCGTCGGAGGATCGAGCGGGAATGGCGTGGGCGCGTCGTGGCGCCGGTCGAACAGGGCGTGGTGAGGAGACGCGCGCCTGTCGATGCTGGCGGATCATCCCGGCGCAGGAGCAAGACGCGCAACGCCTGCAAGCGCCGAACGCCGTCCATCCCGCCTCGAAGATGACAGGCCGCTGACGGCGAACGTCAGCGGCCTGTCATCGCGTCCGCCCTATCCCGTCAATCAGCGCCATCGCCCGCGCATCGTTTGGACCTAGGTCCGAATGGCGCCGGGAGAATGGCGGCCACAATCGGGCATTGAGCCCAAATTGTCCGCCGCATTGGTCTTGTCCGGCTTTTCCGCCAGCCGACGGCGCGGCAGGGTCCGGTGGCGGAAGGGGATATCGACGCAGGAGCCGCGCAATGAAGATTTTTCTCGCCCTCGCCTTGACCGCCGCCGCCGCTTTCCCCGCCGTGGCGGCCGAAAAATGCCCGAGACCGGATGCGATGAACCGCCAGACCAAGATCGCATTGCTGATCAAGGCGTCGCACACCGGCTACCGCGATATCCGCATCGTCGAGGATTGCGGTCGCTATCAGGTGCGCGCCACCAAGGACGGCGTCAAAACCCGCGTCTGGTACGATCCGGAAACCCTGCGGGTCATCGGGGTCGACCAGTCCAGCTGAACATTGCCGGGTTCGCCCTTGCCCGCGCCGCCGCGCGCGGGCAATGGTTTGCGCATGAGCGCCCTGCCCGACTCTTTCGCTTTCGCCCCCGGGACCCGCCGCCTGCGCCTCGATCCGCGCGATCCCGGCTTCTTCCGCGATCCGTGGCCGGCCTACGCGGCCCTCCACGCCGAAGGTGGCGTGTTTTGCTGGGCGCAACAGAATCTGTGGTGCTTCGGCCGGCATGACGATGTCAACCGGCTGCTGCGCGACAGGCGGCTCGGGCGCGAGAACCGCTGGGGCGCACCGCTCAATCCGGCGCCGGGGCGCGCGCACCTTGCCGCGTTCGACCGGGTGGAGAGCGGCTCAATCCTCGAACGCGAGCCGCCCTCGCACACGCGCCTGCGCTCGCTCCTGACCCGCGCGTTCGTCTCGCGCCAGGTGGAGAAGCTGAAGCCGCGCATCGAACGGCTCGCCGGCACGCTGGTCGACGGTTTTCCCGCCGGGCGCGCCTTCGATCTCATGCCGTCCTTCGCCACGCCGATCCCGCTCACCATCATCTGCGACCTGCTCGGCGTGCCGCTCGACAAGGGCGACGAGCTTCTGCGCTGGTCGCACGCTATGTGCGAGATGTATGTGGCCGACCGGGCGCACGAGACCGAACTCGCCGCCGACCGCGCCTCGGCCGACTTCGCCGCCTATGTCCGCGCCGTGGTCGCTGACCGCAAGCGCGCGCTCGGCGAGGATCTCATCTCGGCGCTGATCAATGCCCGCGATGCCGGCGAGAAGCTCGACGACGACGAACTGGTGTCGACCTGCGTGCTGCTGCTGAACGCCGGGCACGAGGCGACGGTGCACCAGACCGGCAACGCGGTGAAGACCCTGATCGAACAGGGCGGCGATCCCCGCCGCTTTTTCGCCGACGAGGCCACGGCGGAGGCGAGCGTGGAGGAGTGCCTGCGCTTCGATCCGCCGCTGCACATGTTCACCCGCTATGTCTACGAGACCTTCGAACCGGTGCCGGGCGTCAGCGTCGAGCCGGGCCAGTCGATCGGCCTCTTGCTCGGCATGGCCAATCGCGATCCGCTTTGCTTCGAGGCGCCGGACGAGTTCCGTCCCGGCCGCCCCGACCAGAAGAACGTCACCTTCGGCGCCGGCATCCATTTCTGCATCGGCGCGCCGCTGGCGCGCCTCGAACTGCAGACCGGCCTCAAGGTGCTGTTCGACCGCTGCCCGGGCCTCGCGCTCGCCGAACCGCCGCGTTATCGCAACTCCTGGCATTTTCACGGGCTGGAGCGACTGGAGGTGACGGTGTGAGAAGGCTCGTCGCGATCGCCGCGGCCCTGATGGCCTCCGCCGCCGTGGCAGGCGGCTACGTGCCCGATACGGTTCAGCCCGGTTCGCCGGAATGGCTGATGGTGGAGCGCATGGCCGGGCCGGCGGCGGATGCGGCGGCGCGGCGCGTCTTCTCCTTCGATTTCGACGAAGACGACATTCCGGAATTCATGGTGGACGATGGGGCGCAGACCCGCATCATGACGCTGAGCGACGGCCATTGGACCGACATCGCCGGGCCTGACCTCGCCGTGACCCGCGCCGAAACCATCGCCATCGGCGGCCTGGCGTTCAACGGAATCCACGAACTTCTGGTCGGCGAACTGGTCTATGCGGTCGCGGAGGAGTCCTTTCGCCGAAAGGAGTCGATCGCGCCCTCGCCGCTCGATCCGGCCGCCTATGTCCAGCCATGCTCGACCGACAAGACCATCATCGAGCAGATCGAATTCTACGGGAGCGATGCCAGCCGCGCCGCGCCCTATTGTTCCTGCCTGCAAAGGCAAGTGGCGGCGCGCGGCCTTGCCCAACCGCTCTACGACTACCTCATCCCGCGGAAGTTCGACCCTTCCGGCCGGCCCGACGCGTCGGAAATCAGCGATGACGACTATGACCGCGTGTTCGCGGTGCAGTTCGAGGCGGAAGTCGCCTGCGAGGCAGAATTCGGCTGGGCCGGCGACCGCGAGGTCAAGACGACATCGAGCCTGTTCAACGGCCGGCCGCTGCCGCAAGGCGGAGCCGACTTCTTCGCGACCTGCACCGGCCAGGACTGGATCCGCGCCAACAGCCGCATCGGCACGCCGGACCGGGCGCTTGCCTATTGCGGTTGCGTGGCCAACGGCCTTTCGCAGACCGGCATGAACGCCGAGGGGTTCCGGCTATCGAGCGCGTTCATGCAGGGCGACATGTCGGAAAACGAGGTGGCGGAGATCGATCCGGGCGTCATCGATGCCGGCGACCAGGCCTCGGAAACCTGCATCCGGGCGCTTGGCGATTCGGACTACTGCCCGGACGATCGTCCGCACGTGGTGTCGCCGGCCTGCGTCGGTGCCTACGACCCGGAACAATGACGGCCGTCACAGCCGGATCACATAGTCCTTGCGAGTCGTTTCAAGCACTTCCCACGTGCCCTTGAAGCCGGGTCTGAGGATGAAGCTGTCGCCGGCCTTCACCGTCATCGCGCCGCCACCATCCTCGGCGATCACCGAGACGCCTTCAAGGATGCGGCAATATTCCCACTCGTCGTAGCTGATGCGCCACTTGCCCGGCGTCGATTGCCAGATGCCGCAATAGAGCCCGTCGCGCTCCTCGATGTTCCAGGTCGTGTGCACGGGATCGCCGGCCAGCACCTTCACCGGATCGGGGCGGGAGACGTCTCCCTCGACGGCGGGGGAAACGGCAATGAAATGCGCCTGCGGCATGGATGGCTCTCTACGGATGGTCGCCGGCAAGTCTCGCCTGCCGGCGCCCTCGCCGCAAGGGTGTTCCCGTCCCGGTTCAGGCCAGGGCCAGCGCCTGTTCGAGGTCGGCGATGATGTCCTCGGCATCCTCCAGACCGATCGACAGGCGCACCACGTCCGGGCCGGCGCCGGCGGCGGTCTTCTGCGCGTCGGTCAGCTGGCTGTGCGTGGTCGAAGCCGGATGGATCACCAGCGAGCGCGTATCGCCGATGTTGGCCAGATGCGACAGCATCTGCACGTTCTCGACGATCTTCACGCCGGCCGCGTGCCCGCCCTTGACGCCGAAGGTGAACACCGCGCCGGCGCCCAGCGGCGAATAGTGCTTCTGCAGCGTGTGATTGGCGTCGTTGGGCAGGCCCGGATAGGACACCCAGGCGACCTTCGGGTGCTTCTGCAGCCACGAGGCCACCTTCAGCGCGTTTTCGCAATGGCGCTCCATGCGCAACGGCAGCGTCTCGATGCCGTTGAGGATGAGGAAGGCGTTGAACGGCGAAATCGCCGGGCCGAGATCGCGCAGGCCCAGCACCCGGCAGGCGATGGCGAAGGCGAAATTGCCGAAGGTCTCGTGCAGGACGATGCCGTTATATTCCGGCCGCGGCGACGACAGCATCGGGTACTTGCCGGATGCCGACCAGTCGAACGTGCCGCCATCGACGATGACGCCGCCCATGGAATTGCCCTGCCCGCCCATGAACTTGGTGAGCGAGTGCACCACGATGTCGGCGCCATGTTCGATGGGCCGCACCAGAAACGGCGTCGCCATGGTGTTGTCGACGATCAGCGGCAGGCCGTGGCGGTGGGCCACTTCGGCAATCGCGGCGATGTCGGTGAAGGTGCCGCCCGGATTGGCGAGGCTTTCGATGTAGACGGCCTTGGTCCTGGCGTCGATCTGCCTTTCCACGTCGGCCGGGTCGGTCGCATCCGCCCAGCGCACCTCCCAGCCGAAACTCCTGAACGAGTTGCCGAACTGGTTGATCGAGCCGCCATAGAGGCGGCGCGCGGCGACGAAATTCTCGCCCGGCTGCATCAGCGTGTGGAACACGATCATCTGCGCGGCATGGCCCGAGGCCACCGCGAGCGCCGCCGTGCCGCCTTCGAGCGCGGCGACGCGTTCCTCCAGCACCGCCTGGGTCGGGTTCATGATGCGGGTGTAGATGTTGCCGAACGCCTTCAGGCCGAACAGCGAGGCGGCATGGTCGGTGTCGTTGAAGACGTAGGCCGTGGTCTGGTAGATCGGCGTGGCGCGCGCGCCGGTGGCCGGATCCGGCTTGGCGCCGGCATGGATGGCGAGCGTGTTGAACCCGGGGGCGCGGTCGGCCATGGTGTCTCTCCGTGGGGCTGATTGGCGTGTGGCGCCACTATTGTCGTCCGCGAGCGGCACGTCAAAAACATTCGTTCCCCGCAATGCGCGCGGCGCGGAATGTCATTGTGCTGTCACGCGCGGGCCGTAGATGATTGTTGCACGGTCTGGCCGACCACGGATGTACTGGCGGCTGACCGGCGCCGGCGCGTTGCGTGACCGGCCGGCAAAAGCGGGGCGCATGCTCCGCTTTTTTTTGATCAAAGTGACGGCCCCTGCACCCGAAAATCCGGGCGCCATTCCTCTCCCCTTGACGTTGCCCCGGCGAGCGCCTGTGTGCCGCTCTACGTAACGCCAAGAAACATCCCGAACTCGCTAAGATGCACAAGCCGCGCACGCCGTGGCAGTGGGTGAAAGGTTCGGCAGGCGAGAAGGAGGCGAGAGCCATCTTCTCGACCAAGCCGTAAAATCACTTGTGTTTAAAAAACATGCCCATCGGGGACTTCTTTAGCTCTTGATGGGCATTTCTTAGCTCCCGAAATCGTTCAGGTATTTCTCTCAGCTTGGGTACGTCGACCAACTGGTTAACCGCAAAACTCGCCGCTCCAAACGTCGGCGTACCTGTGATGATCGATGCAATATCAATCCCACCCGCAATTATCATCGAACCTAGATCGTGCCCTGCGAATTTGATGCCCTTTGCCCTGAGTTTAGCAACCTCCTTAGCGTGCGTATCAAAGGCATCTCTGACATTGTCGACGATCTGGTCGCTTGACCTGAAATAGCCGTCGGGCTTAGCCACCGCAATTTCGCTCACGCCTTTCGAAAGCACCTCCCTAATTTCCCCGAATGCGCCTTGCTGACGCATTTCAATTAGGGCCATTGGGGGAATGCGACCAAGCCAGTCCTCGTCGGTCTCTGATGCTCGCTGCAACCCCCTAACCATGTGTAGACTGGTCAAATCGTCAGGCTGATGGGCGGCGTTGTATTCGAGCTTCCAATTGAAATATTCCCAAGAGGTTGGAGCATCAATGAGTGGCACACCTGATAAGTATCGGCTCTTCAGCAAAAGATCTGTGGCCTGCCCCATCCGTCCATAGCACATACCAACTACCATATGGCCCGAATGCTTGTCTCCGCCAAAGTCATTCCAGTCCGAACCCAGTCCACGGACAATCTGCTCTTGGAGCGTCCCATCCCATGATGTATCAAAGAGCAATCGGTTGGGCGCGGCCAAAGCGTCCACGACCTTTTGCGGTGTGTCGAGCGAATCTCCAAAGCTCCAAAGCTCTTCCGAGTTCGCAAAGTCGCGACCAAACAATGCCGAGGCATGCTTGAGCGCATCTGTCTCTGTGACATGCTGAAGAAATTCCCTCTCGTGCCCGTCAACAGAGGAGCGAAACCGCGAGAGGAGGACAATTGGCTTGTCGACTTCCGCCAGAGCCAAATCTTTGTATCGCAAAACATTGAGCGCATGCTTTATAAGATAATAGGTCTGCTGTTTCTTGGACGCGTTTTGAAATATGTGACGCGAATTCCAAAAGGGATCAGAAAGGATGATGGTGTCCGTATAGAGGCCAACCGCGCTGGCAATATTCCGTGTGTAAGAGGGGAACAGGTCGCCTCCATAAATAGCTTTCAGCCCATCACTATCTTGAATGTGGTAGTCGGAGGAATCTGAAACCCCCTTCCAAAACGCTTCTAAACCGCCAAGAAAATCGGGCAGCTTGGAGGTTAAATGTTCCACCGCTTCCGCTGTCTCGGAAATTGCGTGGGCTGCATCATTCACATTGAAGCCACGCTCGGTTGCATCCCTAGCCAACTCACCGAAATTGGCTTCTATCGCACCAAAATAAGTATTTGATATATCTTGAAGAGATATAGCGTTCTTGGCGTCCTCACGCTGTTGCAATCCAGCGATCGCCAAAGACAATGACCGAACACGCGCATCGACCGTGCTAAGGTCGATTTTCCCATCCATTCCATATCTGACGGCCGTGAGACTTTTTTCAACCTCATCCGCCATATGGGCTGCGACTTCGATTTTCCCTTCTTCTAATTTAGTCCGCAGCAGCTCCAGTCGCCAGCGAATTTCTTCATCGCGATTCTCCTGATCCACGTCAGTCTCCAAAAGCGCTCAAGTATGCTTTCCAATATACCGACCTAGCGACTTAGTACAGTGTATCTACGTTGTCTCAGGTTGTATGCACCCGCCCCACCCCATCGCATTCAAGCCCACGTATCTTTCACCCAGAATGGCACCCCGGCAAGACCGCGCACGGATTTTCCGACGTAGAAATGGACGCAAACATCTGTAATAATTGAGAATTTTTTGGTAGAAGAGGAGGGATTTGAACCCCCAACACAAGGATTTTGATGCCGTTGCGTGGGCACTGGTAAAGCGGAAATACAACCGGACTTCCCAGAAATCGGCGACGGGCCGAGAGCGGCGCCAAGGTTACTAACGCTGAATGGCAGCTCACCCCCCCTTCGTTCCCACAAGCTGCCTGAGAATTTGCGCCCCCATTTCTACCACCTAAAAAATTCCATCCACCACCCGCTCCGCTTCCCCCAGACTGCCTCGCGACAAGGAGACGGGCATGGATTGGGACCGGGCCATTACACACAATCGCGACGCGCTGGCGGCGATCCTCGCCGGGCTGCTGGCATTGATCGCCGGCGCCGGTAACGCCGCGCGCATCGGGCGGGCGCTGCATTCCGCCATCCTCGCCGCGCTGCGG
>JBATNB010000354.1:0-1699 GCA_049290135.1 Rhizobiaceae bacterium | reverse complement strand
CCGCCAGGCCGCGCTCTGCGACCAGGATGGCGCCGTCATCGGGGCCACGCCGGGATATGGCGCCGCCGCCCCCGCGCCAGCCACGCTGTCACGCCTGATCGAGGAATCCGCCACCGAGGCGGATCGTCTGGTCAAGCGACTGGTCGAAACGGGCAAGCGGACGATCGGCATCGGCATTGCGCGCCTGGCCGACAATCCGGCCCGCCACCTCGTGATCCTGGTCGATGACAATTCCGGCACAGTGGTGCCCGAAACCGCCGCCGGCGAGCAACCTCGGCCCGCACCGCGTGCCGGCAGGCCATCGTCGGCACCGGAACCATCCGAACCGCCCATGGACGGCTGGTACTTCGATCGGGTCACCACGCCTGTCGACCCCGGTGAGAGCGTGCCCGCGGACCGGATCCGGCCGGTCGCCGACCTGGCGTCGACGCCGGTGCGCTTCACCTGGCGCACCGACGATGCCGGGTGCTTCACCATGGTCTCGCCCGAATTCGCCGCGGCCGTCGGCATCGGCGCCGCCGACATTGGCGGCCGGACCTTCGCCGACGTCGCGCGAACCTTCAATCTCGATCCCGACGGCGAAATCGCCGGTCTCCTGTCGCGGCGCGATACCTGGTCGGGACGCTCGCTGTTGTGGCCGATCGCCGGCACCGACCTCAAGGCACCGGTCGATCTGGCCGCCCTGCCGACCTACTCGCGCGATCGCGTGTTCGAAGGATTTCGCGGCTTCGGCATCGTGCGCCTCGCCGATGCGGTGGTCGATCCCGAGGCGATCGGCCTGGCGCTGATATCGCCGGCATCGCCTGCCGCCGCCGACGAGGCGGAGCCGCGGCCGCATGGCGCCAGCCGCGATCCGTTCCTGGGCGAGACGCCGGCGCTTGCCATTTCCCCGACGCCTGAACGCCGGTTCCCCGACAAGATCATCCGCCTCGCCGAACGGCGTCCGCACACCGTGGCGCCGGGCGACCGCGCATTGTCCGCGGTCGAGCGCGAAGCCTTCCGCGAAATCGGCGAACGCCTGCGCCAGGACGAGGAACCCGGCGTTGCCGGCGAGGAAATCCCGTCGGCACCCGCGCCCGACATTGATCAGGGACACTGGCCGGTGGATGAAGGCGCTGAACCCGGGTCGGTCGGCGAAGGCCTGCAGGCCTGGGACGAAGCGATCCCGGCGCCCGTCGCATCCGAACCGGCGGCGGATACGCCCGACATGGACGGGTTCTGGCCGGAGGAGTTGGCCGCCGATCTGGATGTGGCCGAAACCGGCGACGACCTCCACGACTGGGACGGCGAAATCCCGAAGCCGGTCCTCGAACCGGAAATGCCGGTGTTACCGGCAAAGGGCTCGGCCGCCGGGCTGCTGTCGCGATTGCCGTTGCCGATGCTGGTGCATTCCGGCGATCGGCTGCATTTCGTCAACGACGAGTTTCTTGCCGCGACCGGATACGATTCCCTCGACGATCTCGTCCGCGCAGGCGGCATCGGCGCCCTCATCGCCGGCCCCTATCCCGCCGGCGACAGCGAGCCGCCCCGGCGCCGTCCGGTTCGCCTTGTCGACAAGGCCGGCGACGAACATCCCGTCGAGGCTCACCTGCAGACGATTCCCTGGGAAGAGGGTCGCGCGCTGCTGTTGTCGTTGCGTCCCGCCCCGATCACCATCGTTTCGGACGGCGCGCAAAACGCATCGGCGCAAGTCGACTTG
>JBATNB010000353.1:0-3375 GCA_049290135.1 Rhizobiaceae bacterium | reverse complement strand
GCGCCGGGCGGCGCGCATCGGGCTTCCGGCCGCCCAGATCCGCGTCGCCAAGCTCTACATGGCCGGGATCGGCGTCGAGCCGGACCCGGTATCGGCGGCCGCATGGACCATTCGCGCCCGGCGCGGCGGCCTCAACGACGCGGCCATGGACGATTTCATCAACGGCCTGACCGACGAGCAAGTGCGGCGCGCCCTGGAGAAGTCCAACGGCGTGATGTGAAAAAGCCGGCAAGGCACGCGCCGGGGGCTTCCCTTCCGGTTCTGTTGCCGGCAAACAGCATCCTCGACCCGGTGCCGCGCGCGATCGCCGGCGCCATCGGCTTCAGGGGGATGCGCTGAGCACGACCGTCTTTCTCGCCGTCATGGCTTCCGCAGTCATGCACGCGATCTGGAACGCCGTCATCAAGGTGCGGCTCGACCGCTTCGCATCGCTGTCGCTGACCTCATTCGGCATGGCGGTTTCCGCCGCCCTCGTCGTGCCGTTCGTGCCGGTGCCCGATGCCCGCGTCTGGCCGTGGATCGCCGCGTCGCTCGTCATCCATGTCGGCTACCGCCTGTTCCTGGCGCGCGCCTACGAGGCGGGCGACCTGGCGCAGACCTATCCGCTGGCGCGCGGCACGGCACCGCTCATCACCGCGTTCGCCGGCATGGCGCTGATGTCGGAGCACCCCGGCCAGGCCGCGCTCGCCGGCATCGCGCTGCTGTCGCTCGGTACGTTCCTGATGTCGCTGTTCGGCGGCGGCGACCTTGGCCGCCTCAATCCGCGCGCCGTCGCCTATGCGCTCGGCACCTCGCTGTTCATCGCCGCCTATTCGCTGGTCGACGGCAACGGCGTGCGCCTGGCGGCGAGCGCGGCCTCCTATGCCGCCTGGCATTTCCTGTTCGACGGCATCGTGTCGATGACGATCGGCCTTGGCGTGCGCGGCCGCCGCCTGCTGACGATGCTGGCGGCGGAATGGCCGACGGCGCTGCTGACAGGCGCGCTCTCGGCGGGCGCCTACTTCATCGCCATGTGGGCGATGACGAAGACCCACATCGCCACGGTCGCCGCCCTGCGCGAGACCTCGATCCTGTTCGCCATGCTGATTTCGGTGCTGTTCCTGGGCGAACCGGTGCGCGGCTGGCGCATCGCCTCGGCGGTCCTGATCCTTGCCGGCGTGGTGGTGTTGCGGCTGGCCTGAGGCCATGGGCGCACTTGCGCGCCTCGGCGAATTGTGGTGTTGGGAGCCGCAATCCGGCCGTTTCGGCCCGAAAATCCTTCCCGGACAAGACATCATGAAGATCAACGGCAACGAAATCCGCCCCGGCAACGTCATCGAGCACGATGGCGGCCTGTGGGTGGCGGTGAAGACCAACGCGGTGAAGCCCGGCAAGGGCGGCGCCTACAACCAGGTCGAACTGAAGAACCTGATCGACGGCACCAAGCTGAACGAGCGCTTCCGCGCCGCCGAGACGGTGGAGAAGGTGCGCCTGGAACAGAAGGATTTCACCTTCCTCTACGAGCAGGGTGACATGCTGGTGTTCATGGACCAGGAATCCTACGAGCAGCTCGAACTGCAGAAGGACTTTGTCGGCGACCGTGCCGCCTTCCTCCAGGACGGCATGAAGGTGACGGTGGAAATGCACGAGGAACGCCCGATCGGCATCGCGCTGCCCGACCAGGTGACGCTTGCCATCACCGAGGCCGATCCGGTGGTGAAGGGCCAGACCGCCGCGTCGTCCTACAAGCCGGCAATGCTGGAGAACGGCATCCGCATCCTCGTCCCGCCGTTCATCGCATCCGGCGAGCGCGTGATCGTCGACACCAACGAACTGACCTACCTGCGCCGCGCCGACTGAACGGCGGGCGGAAAGGCTTCAAAGGCGATGGCGCGTTCGGCGATCATCAATGTCATGGTCCAGGCGGCCCTGAAGGCCGGCAAGTCGCTCTCCCGCGATTTCGGCGAAGTGCAGAACCTGCAGGTGTCGATGAAGGGGCCGGGCGACTATGTGTCGGCCGCCGACCGCAAGGCCGAGCAGATCCTGCACCAGGAACTGGCGCGGGCCCGTCCGGGCTACGGCTTCCTCATGGAGGAATCGGGGACGATCGACGGCGAGGACGACCAGCACCGCTTCATCGTCGACCCGCTCGACGGCACCACGAATTTCCTGCACGGCATCCCGATCTTCGCCATCTCCATCGGCCTGGAGCGACAGGGGCAACTGGTCGCCGGCGTCATCTACAATCCGGCGATGGACGAGCTTTACACCGCCGAGCGCGGCGGCGGCGCCTTTCTCAACGATCGCCGCCTGCGCGTGGCGGCGCGGCGCAACATGACCGACTGCGTGATCGCCACCGGCATTCCGCATCTGGGCCGCGGCGACCATGGCCGGGCGCTTCTGGAACTGCGCAACGTCATGGGCGAGGTCTCCGGCATCCGCCGCGCCGGCTCCGCCGCGCTCGATCTCGCCTGGGTGGCCGCGGGCCGCTATGACGGCTTCTGGGAGCATGGCCTGTCGGCCTGGGACATCGCCGCCGGCACGCTTCTGGTGCGCGAGGCCGGCGGTTTCGTCACCGACCCGACCGGCGATCACGGCGTGCTCGACAAGTCCGACATCGTGGCCGGCAACGAGGCGATCCACAAGGCGCTGCTCAAGGCGCTCGCCCGCCCGGTCTGACGGCCGTCACAATTCCTTGCGGAAAAGCGTCGTGCTGTCGAAGCGCGACGGATCGAGCGCATCGATGCAGTAGCGCGGAATCGTCCCGACCTCGCGAAAGCCGATGGCGCGGTAGAGTTTCTCCGCCGAATCGCCGCTCCTGGTGTCGAGCGTCAGGAGCGTGCGGCCGCGCCGGCGCGCCTCGTCGTCGATCGCCGCCATCAGCGCGCGGGCGAGACCTTGCCGGCGAAACCGCGGATGCACCAGCAGCTTCTTCACCTCGGCCCGGTGCGGCTGGTTGGGCGGCGTGTCGCAATCGATCTGCACCGATCCGGCCACCGTGCCGCCGATGTCGGCGAAGAACAGGCCTACCTTGCCGCGCGCCACCCCGGGCATGACCTTCTCGCGCCAGAAGCTTTCCGCCTCGCTCCGCCCGAACGGCATGATGTAGCCGATGCTCGCGCCCTCGCTGACGCACGCCTGCATCAGGTCGCAGAAGCCTTCGAGACGCGCCGCGAGCCCTTCGGCATCGAGCGCCAGGACGCGCGGGGACAGGGCATCGTGCATGAGCGATCACACCATGAAGACGAGATAGGACGCGCCGCTGTCGGGCGGCGTGGAAAAGCGGCTGGCGGCGTCGAGGCGGTAGCGCAGGCAGTCGCCCGGCGACAGCGCGTGGGCCGCCCCCGCCACCGTGACGGCGAGTTCGCCGTCGAGCATGACGAGATGGTGCTCGAG